>JAQICJ010000004.1 GCA_027858615.1 Deltaproteobacteria bacterium | reverse complement strand
CCGTAGTTGCGCTTGTGCTTGATAGTTTTGGGTTTGGTCTTTTGTTTCTTTGTGTTGTTTTCAATAACTTCAGTTATTTTTTTCTGTTCTTTGAGTCGAGTGTTTTGTTGGTCTAGTTTTGCAATTTCTTCTTTTAATTGAGAGATGTGGGCGTTTGTTTCTTTTAATTGTTGTAGGGGGTTTTTAAACAGTTCTTCAAAGGCAAATTCTCCACTTTCGGAGCTGGAAAATGCCGACAATGAATAGAGTCCAATCCCTGTAAGCAGTATTAAACTTGCAGCTCCAATCATATAAAGATATTTGAATTTTTGCACAGGTGACTGTTTTTGAACAGGCTCACTTTGAGCTTTTTGTAAAACAGGAGCTTGGGCGATATCCTGATATGGTGGAGGAAAAGGAGGTGAATCTGAAGATGGTTGGGGTGATGGTTCCGGAGGAGAAGGAGCGGAATCAGAAATTAAGGGTTTGGACTGAATGGGGCCTGTCATGCTGCGCCAATCGTCCCCCATGGCAAAAGATACTGTTTTTTCCATGGCCGTGGTCAGTTCCATCTGATAGTTATTAATATCGAGTTCTTTGGCCTCTCTGAGGATTTCTTTTTCTTCGTCCAGTTTGGCTTTGAACTTGTTTTTGATGTATTCTCCCAAAGTTTCATTGGAAACAGTGGGAGCGAGATTGACCAGGGCAAGTTGGACAGCATCTCTGAAAGCCGAGGCTGACTGAAAACGTTCGTCTTTGTTTTTGCTGATTGCCTTCATGACGATGAGATCTACTTCAGGACTGACATCGGGATTGAAAAACGAGGGCTTTTTGACTTCGTCTACAACTATTTTTTTAGCTATTTTTTTAAAGGGAGTGTCTTTTTTGAAGACGATCATTTTTTCGCCGGTGAGCAATTCCCACATAATAACCCCGGCACTGTACAAATCGGTTTTGGTGTCGATTATGCCACCATTGATGATTTGTTCAGGAGCCATATAACCAAATTTACCAAACCCCATTTTGTTATCATCTTCATCAGAATGAATAACAGATTTGGCAATACCGAAATCGATGATTTTAACTTCGCCTTCATAGGAAATGAGTACGTTGGGAGGACTGATATCACAATGAACGATATGAAGATTTTTGCCGGTAAGATCTTGTTTTCTGTGGGCGTAAGACAAACCGGTGAGCAAGTCTCTGACTATCAGAAGAGAGAGATGTATGGGCAGTACTTCTTTGTTTTGATAGGAAAGAGATTGTAATGCTCTAAGGTCTTTGCCTTCAACGTGTTCGAGGGAAAGGAAAAATTCGCCGGAAACTTTGCCCACTTCAAGAACAGGAACGATATTTACATGGCTCAGTTTAATGGCGATATTGGCTTCTCTGATGAATCTTTTGCTGAATTCCTTGTCAGAGGAAAGATGAGGGAGGATTCTCTTGATTACTACTAATTTTTCAAAACCTGAGATCTGTCCTGATTTTGCCAGATAGACTTCCCCCATGCCACCTTTGCTTAATTTGCGCAGCAAAAGGTATCTCCCAAATACCTGAGGAAAGTTTGAATTTGTGTCTATCTTCTTTTCGTACATTATTTTATTGATCTAATTTGTTTAAAATCCGTAAAGTCGGTATAGTTAGCATTCTAGTTAGTATTCACTAACCGGGTATATTTTTAGATAGGAACCAGTTATAAAACAAAGCTCGTGCTTTTATAATATATGCAATAATTAGTATTTTGACAAAAATAGTAAGATTTTAATTAAAAACAAGTAATTTTTGTAAAATAGAACTAAATAGAAGCTAAAATCCTGTTTATATTTTAATACCATTGAAATTAAGCGCAAACATGATTCAAATGCAATTTGAGACGCAAACCAGATCGGAGAGTTTGGTTATAATGTATTCAGGAAGAAAGCAATAAAAATGAGCAAAAACCGGAAGATTCGAATAGACAAACTGATTTTTGAAAAAGAAATGGTACCTTCAAGGTCAAGAGCCAGAGCCTTAATTATGGCAGGCAAGGTGCTGGTTGATGAGGTTCCTGTTACCAAGGCAGGTACCAAGGTAGATTCTCAAGCTTCTATCCGTCTTAAAACCCCAGATCATCCTTGGGTTTCAAGAGGTGGTTTGAAAATTGAAAAGGGGATTGAAGCATTTAAAACCAGGATAAAAGATATGGTGGTCCTTGATGTAGGGGCTTCCACAGGTGGCTTTACTGACTATCTTTTGCAACATGGTGCGGCTTATGTTCATGCTCTTGATGTTGGTTATGGACAGTTGCACTGGAAATTACGTCAGGATAAACGAGTCAAGGTATGGGAGAGAACCAACATCCGTTATTGCAAAAAGGAGGAATTCTCTCCTCAACCACACCTGGCAACTGTTGATGTTTCTTTCATCTCATTGCGGCTTGTTATTCCTGTACTTTTAAAAATTCTTGATTCAGGTGATCAGATAGTTGCTCTGGTAAAACCTCAGTTTGAAGTAGGCAAAGGGCAGGTGGGAAAGGGAGGAATAGTCAGAGATAAGAAGTTGCGTCAGAAAACAGTCAGAGATGTAATTGACTTTTTTGAAGAAAAAGGGGCTCTGGTCAGTGGTCCGGTTGAATCTCCCATCCAGGGTCCTGGAGGAAATGTAGAGTTTCTAATCGAAATAACTGTCCCCTGATTTCAGTTCAGTTTCAGGCTTTAGGATGAGCTTTGTCATAAACTTTCATGATTTGAGCCATGCTGACCTTGGTGTAGTTCTGGGTGGTGGAAATATTTTCATGCCCCAGCAACTGTTGGATTGCTTTCAGACCAGCTCCTCCCTCAAGGAGATGAGTGGCATATGAATGACGCAGAGTATGGGGAGTAACGTTTTTACCAAGACCTGTTTTAATCCTGAATTTTTCAACAATTTTAGCTATGCTCCGACCGGAAAGTCTTTTACCCCTGCAATTTAAAAACAGAGGCAGTGGATCCTGTCTGCGTCCGAACTCATTTCTGCGCTCCAGATAATTTTTGAGAGTCTCATAACTTTTTTTTCCTGTTGGAACCAATCTGTCTTTTTTGCCTTTGCCTTTGCGAACCATCAACATCAAAACCCCATCTTCGTCCTGGAGATCTTCCAGATCGAGGTTCATCGCTTCAGAGCGTCTGAGACCAGAACCATAAATCAACTCCAGCACAGCCAGATCTCTGACTCCGTATTTCGTAGATAGATCAACAGCTTTCAGCAATTTGAATACTCGATCCACACTGATGGGATGAGGTAATCCCCTGGTTGTTTTAGGCAGAACTATCTGATTCCAGTCATTGGCTGGAAGAAGATCAAGGTCGGCCAGGTAATTTCCAAAACTGCGCAAAGATGAAATTGCTCGTGAAGAACTGCGTTTATTGAGAGTTTTGTTTAGTTTTATCAGATATTTTCTGAGATATTGCAGGTTGAAATCCTGGAGGAGAGGTGCAGAACCCTTTTCTGTTTCCACAAATTGGATATAGTTTTCCAACTCACGTTTATAAGCTCTGCGGGTATGTTCTGAACCGCTGGCCGATAACTGAATTTTATCAAGAAATGGTTGGAGATAGTCAATCAGTAATTTCATCTTTATAACAATGAGGGAAGAGGGTTGAGGTTATCTTTGTTGAAGATGCCATGGTTTTACTGATTTGGCAAAATTCTTATCCAGTCAAAAACCCCCATTCTGGGATGGGAACTAGTTCTAACTAACCAGCAGGTAGATTATGATAATAAATTCCAACAGACAGATTATCGAGAGTCCTGTAATAAAAGAACCGGAAATTAAAACAGTGCCAATTTTACTTTGCAGGGTAAGGGGAGTGTTGTCCATGGTTTTGAGAATTCTGTCTCTCCTGGTTTGGGAGATTTTCTTTTTTTCATATAAAAATTCAATAAGTCGTTGGTTAAATTTTAGTTTGGGATATTTTGTTCTCAGAAATTTTTCCAGTTCAATTTGCAGATCCAAACCGTTTTTATAGCGTTCTTCCTTGTTTTTTTTGAGACAGCGTATGATGATTTTATTAAGGGTTTTGGGAATCTCGGGGACCAGTGATTTAGGTGGCATTGGAGCTGTGTGCTGAATTTTATTAAAAAGAGTGTCCTCTGATTTATAGACAAAGGGTTTTACTCCGGTAAGCATCCGGAACAGAACTACCCCCAGACTATAAATATCGGCTCTGCCGTCAAGGGGGTCTCCCCGTAGTTGCTCTGGGCTTATGTAGTTGGGAGTGCCTATTCCTTTGCCGCGATCATCTTCGGAATAAAAATTCATGGTTGAGTATTTGTCATCTGAGTTGTCGAATTTGCGGGCAATTCCAAAATCCATCAATTTGACGTTGCCATCGATTGTCAGCATGATGTTTCCGGGTTTTATATCACGATGGATAATTTTAAAATTATGGATATAAGAAAGAGCGCGACAGGTTAGCAAAGCAATGGATGCAGCAACTTCGGGAGGAAACGTTTCTTCCGACTCCAACAATTCGGTAAGGTCGAATCCTTCAACGTGTTCCATGATAATGTAATGATTGAATTTGCTGGAATGAAGACGATATACGTGGATCAGGTTTTCATGTTGAAGAGAGGCAAGCAGGCGGGCTTCTCTTTTGAAGCGCATAATCTGTTCTTCAGTGGGGATAGTCAGTACTTTGACTGCTACTATCCGCTTGAGATCGGTTTGATAAGCCCGATAGATCTTGGCAATTCCTCCACTGCCGATTTCTTTTTCTATTTTAATATTATCAGGAAAGTTGATGGTTTTAGTAATGTTGGAAAAAGGGGAGGATTTAATTCTGCTCATTTATTTATGGAATTAATAGATAAATTTAAAGGAGAGGAACAAGGTGTGAATAAGTGATTCCTGTACTCGATAGCGATGGCCGACCTGGTCGATAATGGGACGGTAGTAGGGATTTGCTTCTTTTGTCTCGAGTTCAACATTGCCGGAGTTGTTTTTGTCGTCTCCCGCATCGCCGTAGGTGATGAAATGTTCGGTATTGTGGCGCAGACCGTATGCCAACTGAAAGAAGAAATACCTGCTGATGCGCATATTTACTCCAAGTTGAGCTCCGAGGATTGAGTAATTTTCTACCGTGGTAAGTCCGGGAAAATAGTTGATGTTTGAACGGATGTCGGGATCGGAACAAAGTGAATTTTCATAGGGGCTGTTGTTGGAATTGCAGCCGAGGTTGAGCATGGGGTTTCCGGCAAAGAGTTCGTATCCTTCACTGTAGTCCTGACCTTGGAATACAGCTTTGAAGACTCCCTTGAGAAAAAGGTTGACCCTGATTTTCTTTTTGAGGTTGTTGTATACATTGATGTCTGAGCCAAAAATAATTCCGGCTTTGATGGGAGCTTTGGGGCTGTTCATTCCCCATTGTGAAAAATAGTAGTCACTTCTGTACAGGGAATCATTGGAATAGGCAAAGGGCAAGGTGGCATATAATTTGAAGAAATTGCTGAAAATAGAAGTGCGTGAGGACATAATACTGGAGATTGTAATGTCGTAGATGCCTCGTCCTACTGCATTGTTAAGTTCGGGTCTGGGGGTTACTTCTGTAAAATCATCAGGATCTGAACATCTGCTACCGCCCGAACATAAGGGAGCTCCATCACTTGCTCTTTTGAAGTCTTTTACTTTGCCCACGGGAAGACCAATATCAAGAGCAATAACCCAAAAGGGTTTGGTTGAGTCGGTGAAGTTGTTGAATACGGGAACATTAATGCGAAACCCGAGGTGAAGCTGGTCGATACCGTTGCGATTGGGACCCTTGAATAAAGTGCGGGTACTGGCTTCTCCCGGAGCGGGATTGTCTGAAAAACCAAGCCCTTGGTGCAGGTTTTCTACGACGGTTCGGGAATTATTGGCATTGACTCCGTCGGGATGACATTTCCAGGGATCGGAGGTGTGCTGGTCAAGACAGTCCTGTTGATCGGTATATCCTGGATAATTGTTGCCGTCCTGGAATCTAAAAATGGAACTACTGGATAGAATTAGAGGCAGATTAAAGTAGAATCCGATTCCTTTGAAACCAAATTCAGCTCCCAGATCGAGGGAATAAGTGGATTTGGTATAAGCAAGATCCTTGACTACCCGGAGGTTGCCATCACCCTGATATTCTTTATTTATCGAAGAATAGTAATTTTCGTAATTGAAGCCGAAATTGAATTTGACTCCAAAATCATTGTCCTTTTTTTCTTGCCAATAATAGGGAGCACCGGCCACATGGGTTCTTTCATTTGCCAACGCGGGACCAGCAATGTTGAGGATAAAAACAAAAATTGAGAAAAATTTGATGTATTTGAAGAGCATAATGACTCCGGTGAATCTATAATTTGAAACTCATTAGTTCCCGTCCCAGAAGTGGGGTTTTGGCTGGTGAAGAAGTTTACCTCAGATGCGAGGAATAACTTCGCAGACATAGTTTTCACTATTTCAAGAAGTTATGATAAAGCAGATGAGGTAAAATTCCGTCGCCAGACGATGACATCCATTTTTGGGACGGGAACTCATTAATCAGTACACCATAAATTAATATTAAAATCAATTGAAGTCAAAACTTATAATTGATTATTGGGGATAATTTTGAATTTTGACAAAAGATGATTTTCAATAATGTTCGCAATTGATAATAAAAAGTTGAAAAGTTGAAGCAAATTAAATATTTTAATGAAAAAACCATAAAATAATATATAATGTTGTATCTCTTTCCAATTTAATAAACTTTTAAATAGATAAATTGGAAAGTCGCAGTCAATACGACTTGGTATTTCAACAAGTACAAATGCACTGTATCCAGAATTCATTTCCTTTGTTCTTTGTTTGATACAGTCACAGTATTTATTGAATTTGTCAGTTTACATTCAAGATTCCTAATGGAGTAAATTATGTTTGGTCAGATTACAAGATTTTTCCTTATTTTTTCCTTATTGTTTGCAGGAGCTTGTTCTCCTGACGGCGGGTCTGCCAATAACAGCAATAATACAAACAATAACAACAATATCAATAACTCCAATTGTGAAAATCCTGAAGGCGATGATGATCAGGACGGTATTCCGAACAGCGTTGAAGGTTGTGGTGAAAACCCACTCGATTCCGATAATGACGGCATGCCAAATTATCTGGACAGAGATTCTGACAACGACGGCATCACCGATGGTATAGAAGCCGGTTCCAATCCTGAATATCCCAAAGACAGCGATGGCGATGGCACCCCTGATTACCAGGATACGGATTCCGATAATGATGGCATTGATGATGGCGATGAAGATCGTAATGGCGATGGCAAACTTGGTGAATGTGTCGAATTTTGTCCCGCCGGCAATGAATGTCACGAATCTCAAACCTGTGTTGATGGTGAATGTGTGCTTACCGTCAACAACATTTGCAGCATGGGGGAAACCGACCCGCTGGATTCTGATACTGACGGCGACGGAATTCCTGACAATCAAGAGGGTTCAGTTATTTGCATTGGTCGTAGTGAAGACAATGCTTTTGGTCGCAAGCCGGTGCAGTTTGTTACCCACAGCCAGAACCTTTTCAGAATAGCAACTGAGCTGGATGCCTCAGTCTGGGAAGTATCTTTTGACACCCCCCCCGATGCAGTTTCCGGGATCATGAATATTGACATGGAATGGCTTAATGCTGAGACCGCTGGTTTTGCAGTTACCCGGTTTCCCCAGAAAGCTAATTTGGAAGAAGAAGTATACCATTTGGCTACTACTGTCATGTCGTCCATTTCAACTACTTCTTCCTTGCGTTCTTCCGGTACTACCAAGTTGAGCCATGATGAATTTCCAGTTGTTGTCAACATTGTTCTCGAACTCAATACTGATTTCGAACTCAGTGTGGCTGAAGTACGAGACATGGTCAGTTCTTCTATCCTGGGCTTGTCCCCCGCCGACATGTCCAACCCTTCAACCCCCTATGGGGCAGTGGGAACGAGTTTTATCCTCAATATGATGGTCGAAAAGCGTCCAGGCAACGAAAGCAACCCTGAAGATATAATTCTGGCCTTGGGGGGAGTAGCTTTAAAAGACAATTATCTCAATCCTGCCCATCAAGCCGGCTTTATTCTTGACGATCTTGCCAACGGCAGTGGCTTGGCAGAATATACAGCCACTTATGAAGACGAATGTGAAGGTTATTATTATATTCCCAATCTCAAAGCCGATATTATCTGGGTTATCGATGAATCAGGCTCCACTGGCAACGAACGCCAGAAAATAGCAGACAACACGGTTCAGTTTTTCAACAATGCCCTCAATGCGGGGCTTGATTTCCGCATGGGGGTTATAGATATGACTTTAGTATCAGACTTTGATCCTTTTGGCGGAGGTGGTGGTGAAGAACCGGACGGACGTTTTTGTACCGGAGATAATCAATCTGATGATTATTGGCTCGATTCAACCATGCAGACTCAATTTGCCGAATGTGCCTTCAATCCAAGCGGAGCTTTCGAAGAAGATGGTTCCAGTGAAGATGGTCTCAGGCAGGCAAAGAGAGCTGTGCAGCGCCATTTCAGCGACATCCGGCCAGATGCGGTTCTAGTTGTTATATTTGAAACAGATGAGGACGACCAGGAAGCTTATGATCAGGATTGTACTGATACCGGTTATAACGATCCTGCCACTTTATCCTGTCTCGAAAGTCTGCCCTCAGGATCCTATACCTACCTGAGAGATACTCTGAATGCCCGCAATCTAAACGAAGGCCCTGGTGGTGTTGCTCATTCCATTATCGGATATCCTGCCAGCTGTCTAGACCCAAACCTGGGTGGTACTGCAGCTCAGCCGGGGATCGGCTATTATGAACTGGCCATGGCAACAGGTGGACAGATAGGTTCTGTTTGTGCCCCTGATTTCCACGTAACTTTCGACCTTATTCTAGATTCCATCGTCGCCAAAGCTTCCCCTATGATTTTGCAGCATTTCCCCATTTCAACTTCCATTGCGGTAGCTCTGGAAAATAATCCCATGGACCGTTCCCGCCAGAATGGATTTGACTACCATTCAACCAACAATACGGTTGTCTTTTATGGTCAGGCCTTCGAACCCAACTCCATCAACGAGGTTTTCGTATCATATCGTCGCTGGGTAACAGGAGTTGCTCCGGTTGACTGAGCTGCAGTAATTGAAGGAAACTATCCAGTTCTTAATCAAGCTAATCCCATCATTTTTAACAAAACTGCTACCTGAATTCTGCTAAGATATTTTGTCTGGTTTTAATTTATCTGAAATTATTTTTGTTTGTGCATTTTAAAATAATTGTTTAGGATTAGTTCCAGAGTACAAGTTTTAAGGGTTTCAAGATTACAGGCTGTTGCATCACAAGCGTTTTCAGTTATCAATCAATTTCTGCTTTGGCACTTTTGCAGCGTGCTGGAGTATTTTATAAGTATTCTATAAGTATTTTATAGAGGTCCTTGTTTTACATGAGTTCAATCCATCAAGATCCTGTATTGGATACAAAAATCGGTAATTATCACATCCAGAAACCTTTAGGACAGGGAGCTTTTGGTCGGGTTTTTTTGGGTAAACACCCAACTATAGACCGGGAAATCGCCCTTAAAGTACTGAACAAAGATTTTTCCAGTGATGAAGTCGTAGTTCATCGGTTTGTTTCCGAGGCCAGAGCTGTTAGCAAGATCAATCACCCTAACCTCATTCAGGTTTTTGATTTTGGCAGTCTCAATGATGGTCGTTTTTACTACATAATGGAGTATATAGAAGGGCGGGAGCTTTCCCGAATCATCAAAGAAGACGGCCCCATGTGTCTCGGTTTTTTTGATGATATTATCAGGCAGATAGCTTCGGCGCTGGAAGCCGCCCATAAAAACGGTATTATTCATCGTGATTTAAAACCGGCCAATATTCTTGTTATTGAAGGAGAAGGAGAGCCTCTGGTTAAAATTCTCGACTTTGGAATTGCCAAATTACAGGAATCAAGTGAAGCCACTTCCCTGCGAACCAAAACTGGACAGGTTATCGGGACACCTGCATACATGGCTCCCGAGCAGGCCAAAGGCGAAAATGAACAGATTACCCCCCGCACCGATATTTATTCTTTAGGAGTGATTTCCTATCAGATGCTTACTGGTTATTTGCCCATAACCAGCAGTTCAGTAGCCAGTTTGCTGGTTAAAATTCTCATTGAAACCCCCACTCCCCTTAACGAAGTTGTCAAAGGACTGCCCGATGAATTTCAGGATATTTTTTCCGATTGCCTTGCCAAAGACCAAAAGTTCCGGCCGGCCGGAGGGCTTGAGGTTTACAACCGTTTTCACGAGGTGATCGACAAATACAATCCCGCAATCAAGGGGATTCCTGTCAAAATAGAAGATAGTTCAGGTTCACACGTGGGAACCAGCAGCATTGAAACAGAAAAAACTCTTCCTTCTGAAGACTCAAGTCTCAATTCTGCCGAAAAACTCTCAGCCCAATCCCAAAACAGCAATTCAGGCGATAAAGTTTTCAATACTGATAATCCCTCTATTTTTCAGACAAAGGCATTCAAAAAAGGGCAGGCAGTTTTTCTAATAATGCTGCTCATGCTTTTTTCAGCACTAATTGTTTATTTTTATATGAAATCTTCTGGCTCAGACAAATCAGCCAGTGCCAGCAAATTCAAAAAAGTTGACAAAGTTGTTGGTGCAACTGAGCCCTCACAAAAAAATCCCCCCACAACCAAAGCCAATAAAAAACCAATTCCCAAAAACGACAAAAATAAAAGGGCCGATAAATCCAAAACTATTGCCCCAGACAGCAACTCAAAACTGACAACAGCGATTGTCGAAAAACGTAAATTCGGCGATTTTATTAAAATCTCAGGAAACAACAATTGTTATCTCATGGGCAACAAAGATGGTAGTGCAGCCGAAAAACCGGCTCACATGGTGTGTATTTCAGCTTATGCCATCGACAAATATGAAGTTACCGTCAAACAATTCACCAAATGTGTGCAGGCAAAAAAATGCACTGTTCCAATCCAATTCAAGGCAAAAAATAATTGCAACTACGGCCGAGATGAATTTGAAGACCATCCTGTTAATTGTGTAACCTGGAAGCAGGCAGCAGAATTTTGCAACTTTGCCGGCAAAGAATTGCCAACTGAAGCTCAGTGGGAATATGCAGCCCGTGGCAAGAAGAGCAATAATTTTTATCCCTGGGGTTCCCAAGATGCTGATTGTACCAAAGCAGTTATTTATTCAGGCAACAAACCTGGATGCGGCAACGGGCACACTTGGAAGGTCGGTAGTAAACCACAGGGCAAATCTCCTTTCGGGATTCATGATCTGGCTGGAAATGTCTGGGAATGGACCCAAGATAATTTCAAAGAAGATTATTATCAAAAATTGGCCGGGCAAGTTGTACGCAATCCCCAAGGGCCGAGCAATGGAAATTTAAAAAGTGTAAGAGGTGGAGCTTGGAACACAGGTGGGATTAAATCTACTTTCAGAGTAGGCTTTTCTCCCCAAAAGGCTGAACCTCATATTGGATTCAGATGTGTTTTTACTTTGAAACAGAATACCGACTAGTGAGGTGAAATTATTATGAAGTTTTTTATTTTTTTCCGTAAATTATTTTTATTTATTTTATTAACTGGAGGTATTTCCGGTTGTAAAAGCAAATTGCCACAATGCGACAGCAAAAATGTAAAAGGACCACTCAAAGAGATATTTTTCCAACAACAAAATACCAGAAAACAGTTAAAAGAAAAACTTGGTATTGTACCCGAGGAAATAGGCAAGAGAAAACAAATTGCCTATAACAAAGAGAATAAAAAGAGATATTGTACAGTACAGATGAAAACTTCCAAAGGGCCGGTTAATTTTCTTTATTCAGTTGAATTTCATGAAGAACAAAAGGATAAAATCTGGGTTCAGTTGATGGGATTGGCGGATGTTCCCGTTTGTAATGATAAAGGGGTATTGAATACAATTAACGGTGTTCTCAAAAGGAAAAAGTTGGCTCAGGGTGAAATTATCAATATCCGCGAGCTCAAATATGATTCTGACGATTTGGTCAGAACTTGCAAGTTTGCAGTTAAGGCTAATGATAAAATCTATAAATATAAATCCGAAATTGCCTGGAAAGATCTTATTCTTAATCAATTTCTGGTTGAAGTATTTTTTGATAAATAGTTCCTATCCGAGAAGTGGTGACAAGCATGAATTATGAAGAACAAAGAGAGTTCACTAGACTTTCAGTTGAGTTGGAGATAACTTTATATCACGAGATGTGGGTTCATCCTATCAAAGTCAAATCAAAAGATATTAGTCTTGGTGGTATTTTTATCTACACTTCTTTTACCAAAGATCTTCCAAATTCAATGTTGTTGTCAGTTACTATTCCAACAGTGGATGAACGATTTGTTACCTTCAAAGGAGAGGTGGTGCACAGTGTACCCAAAGTTGGAGTTGGAATCAGATTTCTCACTAAGTCCAACCATCTTAATTCCCTGATAGCAAAGCTCAGAAGAAGTCTTCCCAGTGAATAAACAACATAGCACCAAACCTCATGAATTTTGAATCCGCAAAAATCACCAAGGACAGGTGACATCATGCGTTTTTTTTCTATTTTTCTAATTTTTTTGATAATTTCCGGTGGGGGCTGTAAACAAAAATCTGACGATGAAACTGAAGATTTAAGACACCAAAAACTGCTTGGTAGAGCAAATCTCTCCAGGATTAAAGACCTGCTACATAAACTTGCCTCCCCGGAATTTGGAGGACGGGGTGCCTTTACCAAAGAAAGCAAAAAGACCGCCATCTTAATTAAAAATTCATTTATTGCTGCAGGATTACAGCCCTTCAAAAAAAGCTGGTTGCAGAAATTTTCAGTGAGAGGCAAAGTTGATCAAAATGTCATTGGGGTAATCAAGGGGACAAGCGAGCATTATATAATACTGGGAGCTCATTCTGACCACCTCGGAAATGTTAATGGTAAAATTTATCCGGGAGCTGATGATAATGGTTCGGGATTGAGTGTTTTGCTGGAAACCGCTCATATATTGGCCAAGGGCAAATTTAAACACAATCTGCTTTTTATCGCCTTTGGCGGCGAAGAAAAATTCATGCAGGGTTCTCAATATTTTGTCAGAGCAAAGTCGGTGCAAATTAATAAGATAGATTATATGATAAATCTTGATATGGTCGGGCGCAATTTCATGGAAATTTCAATGGAAGATAAAATTCCTGACGGGCTGGGTGTGTTGACTTCAGGAGTAGAATACAATCTTGAAAAGTTATTGTTAAAACTGGCAAAAAAAGAAAATCTGCAGTTGATCTCAATATCAGAAAGTTTATTGCGCAAATTCGGCCCTGATAACCTGTATTACGATGCTATTCCTTTTTCCCGCAAGGGAATTAAAACACTTGCTTTCACCACCGGGTTGCATCGCCAGTACCACACCCCCCAAGATACAATTGATAAGATAAAATTCAAAAAATTGATCAGAATAAGCAGGTATATAAGCCGCCTCCTCATAAAACTGGCCAAAATTGAATCCATTCCCAAAACCAGCCAACCGCAAAACAAATAAAGCCAGCCACAAACATCATGGATTCCCAGGGTAATTTGATCAGTCAGTAGGTTTGTATTTTTGGGGGATAAATGTAAATTAAAGTTTGGAAAGTTTGGTGTTTTTATTTTTTGTATTGAACATGAACAAGATTTTGCTAAAATAAAAACAAGTATAATTTCAGGAAAATTTTGGAGGAAATCATGAAAGTTTATCCCAAACCAAACCAAACCAAACCAAATCAAACCAAATATTTTTATCAGTTGTTGTTATTCTGATGTTCAATTTATCTCCTGCTTTGGTATGGGGACAATCCAATTCCTCCAATTTTTCCTGGTCAGGGCGCTGGGAACATACTGATATTGACTGGTTCTGGTTTTATTCTCCTCTTCCTTCTCCTCCTCAAACCGACAATCTGCTTCATTGTTCAACTACCAATTACAGTACCTTTTCCTGGCATTACTATGGCCAAAGCGATCCTGCATTGGCTGATCCCAATTTTCCCCCGTTAATAAAGGACTACATCAATTGGGAAGCTCGAGCACAGCCAATTGGTGGCCCCTGCTGGGCTCATGCTGACTCTTTAGTGCTTGATATCAAATACAAAATCTACCATGATCTTTACGATCAACGAACACTCAACGGTCCCTGCAATTTAACCGAAAATTTGGAATCTCCCGGGCAAAATTGTAATTTCAATAATCCCCTTCCTCATTTTTCTGAAGAAAGTATTCTTTCAGCCAGAACCTATTATACTGATTATTCAGAAGCCGACAATGATTTGCCTCACCTTGATCCTTATTATTTTGGTCGGGCACTATCAGCATTGGGAGGAGGAAATATCTTTTTAAGTCCTCATATAAATGAGATCTGTATTTATCCAAGGAGGAGTGCTACTTATAATTACAATAATGAATTTTCTCCCTTTTCCATTCAATTTTATCCCAAAGTGGGGCTTCCAGATCATAATTTGCGAAAATTCGAGTTTGCAACTGCTTTGGTTCCCCACCTGGCAGGAAATAACAAATTCAACTATTTTTGGGATGAAAATCAGGGAACCTGGAAAGAAACTGAATTAATAATGGAGGTGACTCCATGAAGTTTCTATTTTTTTTCTTGTTGTTTCTACCATTTTTTTCCTGTGAATCCCCCTCTAACCTCAAACCCGAAGATGGCAGCTTTGATGAACTTGATTATCATGATTTCGATATCCCGGATTATGATTACACTGATCTCGACATTCGGGATGCAGATATTTATGATTCCCCTGACAGCTCTGATGCCACTCAAATAACTGAAGATCCCCATATTGAGTTTATTTCCTGTGATCGGGGCCAAACAGCTTTTTATTACCCCTGGGCCTATTCTGCCCATTATGTTCTCGAAACTCGTGAAGATGGCTACAAACATGCTTACGATCTTTCCTATCGCTTTAATTTTATTACCGGTCAGGAAGAAGAGAGAATCAATACTGATAAATTGGGATATGGATATTATTCCTATTTGAATCAATCCTCCCAAAAGATCTATAATCCAGGCCGCACTATAAAATATGTAAATAATCCTGCTGATGATGGTGTATATGGAGATTGGACCCTGAGGGTTACCGAAGTTGATACCTGGAATTCCTTTGAAATCTACCAGGGACACCAGTTATTATCAGAAGATTGTCTGGCGAGGCAACAAAATCAAAATACAGGGGGTAGTATTTTAAGTGTGTGGAAAATGGCAGATGATGAAACAACAGCTCTTTTTGCCTGTTCTGCAGATTTTGGCAGTGATCTTTACCACTATGATTTTTCCAGCGGTGAAATCAATTACCTTCTGCGGGCTTCTGAGGAAGATTATAAATACAATCATGCAGATCATGGTTATTCCATGCTGGATTACGGGGGAGATTATATAAGTTACAGATTTAATGGTATTAATTGGCCAACAAATGAAATAAGGGTCTGGAATTGGAAAACCCAAGAACTGGTTTGGGTCATGGTAGATCCAGATTTGGCTAATATAACTCCAAAACCTTCTTCCGAAGGGTGGATCTACTACACAAAAGTTTTTGAAAATAATGGAAGTTATTATCTCAAAGCCGAAGGTTACAACTTTTTAACTGGAGAAATCCGTGAAGTTCCCCAAGTTATGGAAAATACTCTGGCGGTGTTGCCGGCATCAACTCAACGCCCTGAACTTTTTATTTTTACCGCCGGTGATGGCCCCATCGATTCTTCCGAACCTCGATTGCCCATTGGAAACAAGTATTATTACATCTGGAATCACGAAAGCGGAGTAGTGCGCCGCCTTACCCTTCTTCCCATATCCTATGGCGTCGGCATAATCCTCCCTGGTCAAAACCATCCCCAATATGCCGTATATCAAATGATGGGAGGTCTCTATCCCTGCCACTACTACAAAGACTTGCAAGCCGCCACGATCATAGACCCTCAGGGCAATTTGATCAGTCAGTAGGTTTGTATTTTTGGGGGAGGGCTCTCAATCTATACCTTTTGGAGGATAAATGATGCTACCTGTTGCCAGATTTTGGCAAATCTAGTTTTATCGAAACCACTTCCTGAAGGAAGCCAGTCAGAATGTTTGTTTCCTTGAGCGTTTTCATATTGTCCTACCACATCCAGATGATCACTTCTCACGGCAAAGATTTTTTCTCCGTAGATTTGACTGAGTGCCGGAACAATACCGTCGTTTGCTCTTTTATTGAAAATAAAATCATGTTCTTTGTTGATTTGTTTCATTCTCTCTTCATCTGGATAAGGATATGGATAATGGCGGTGTTCTCTTCCTGCTAATAAATGCAACCAGAGAAACAAAGAGCCGGTGACGGCACTTTGAGTATCTTGCAGGTTTTTTATCAAGTTGGTGATTGAAGGAGCCGGAGTGGCTGTGATTATTGAATTATAGGATATTTCTGGTTTCATTGAAACTGCAGCGTTAAACAGGTTCATTCCTTCGGGAGTTAATTGGATTATTGCTCCCTGATCCGAGGCTACTTCTTCCAAAAAACCAAAAAGGGGATCATTTTTTTTCAGGGACATTTTATTGAGCAGTTTATTGGACAGTTCATCTAGAAAGGTTTCTTTTCTGCCGGTCCAATCATCGAGTTTTGCAACCATGCTCAAGATTTTAGCTGCCAAGAAAACCAGATGTTTTCCACCTGATTTGGTGGCAAGGAGAGATAGAATCTGCAACAGATGTTTACCTTGAATTGTGGTAAAATAATTTGCCAGAGGAGTTCCATAGTGAGGAGTTGAAATGAAAGTAGCTGTTTTTGTTATGCTGCCAATTGTTTTTTCATAATCGTAGGGAGAAAGTTTTACATGAGGAGTGAGAAGCAGACGAACATCCAGACCTCCGGTGCTGTGACCGATAAAATGCAAGGAATCAGCTTCCATGCCTCCGCTTTGAATAACCTGTTCCAGCAAGATAACTGATCTTTTTGTAATGGAACCGGTAGGTTGGGTAGAGCATTCTACAATTTTGAATTCAGAATTATCTTTTTTTAGAAAGTTTTGTAGAACTTCTTTTACTCCTCTGAAATAATTCAGAGAACCCAAGTTTGTAAAACCAAAAAAGCCCGGTACCAGATAAATTATTTCTTTTTTCATGTATTCTCCTGAACGGAAAGAATTGTTAGTTCCCATCCCATAATGTGGGTTATTAGCTGAGTAAGAAGTTACGACAAAGAAAATCAATCCAAATTCCTTATTCAGACTGAGACCTTCCTTTTTGGGACGAGAACTTGTTAACTTTCAATTAATCAAAGGAAATTTTATTGAGGGTTGATCTTTTGTAGTAGATTGTTGATTATTGTAAACATAATCATGAAAATCATCAGAATTATTGATTATCATTTTCAAAGGAATATAAAAATATGTCTGAAAAATCAAGTGGTTTGTTTGATAGAATTATTGAATTGGAAACAAAAGGAGTTGCTTCCGGAGAAATTAATGCCAAGCTCTTTTCTGAGTTTGGTGAAGAATGTGCCCCTGTAGTAATCGATTCCACCGGATTCACCAGAGTTACAAAAAAATACGGAATCTCCAAATTCCTTTCCCTGATTGCCAATTTGAGAAAGAATAGCACCAGAATTTTTGCAGAACATCATGTAATTGCTAATCGCTATTTTGACGATAATCTTTTTGCAGAATTTCCATCTGTGGATTTGGCAGTAAAGGCAATTTTAGAATTGCATGATTTTTATGATAACAATCAACAACAACTTTTTGATAAGAACGATAATTTTGGCGTATGTGCAGGTTTGGGTTGGGGCAGGCTTCTGCGTTCTCTCAACGAAGGTGTTTATGGTAATGAAATGAATTTGGCTTCCAAATTAGGTGAAGATACAGCAGACCGTGGAGAAACTTTGCTGACAGCTTCAGCTTATCGGCAGCTTTCCAACAAAGACAAATATCGGGCAGATATACGTAATATCTTGATTTCCGGAGTTAATATCGATTATTACGCAATTTTCAAAAAACATTCATAACTTTTAGAATTCTTCATTATTTTCCCAACTGGCTTAAAGTACACTTTCATCTTTTTTCTCATAAATTTTAAATAGAGTTATTTTTTTTTCTCGGCTAGAAAACCTGGGCTGTATAGACCTGGTATTGGGCTTGTTTGTATTGAGAGGGGGATATTCCTGCTTTTCTGGCCAGATGTTTGAGTGTGGTTTCTCTGTCCCAGTTTTGTTCTGGGGCTACCTGGGGTAGATAAGTTGCCCGGCGACCTGATTGGTGGAGAATTATCCCGTGTTTTCCAATTTTTATTTTTTTTGGGCTGTTTACTTTTCGGGGTAGGGAAAGCACGCTGATTTTAATTTTGATCTTTTTGGCTTCTTCACCTGTAACCTGAGTGAATCTTCTGTCTTTCAAGGCAGCAGCCATAGTGTTGTTGCTGACTGCTTTCCATAATGCTTCCACAGGTTGGAGGTGACCTATACATCCACGCAATTCCCCTTTGATTTTCAGAGTGACAAATGGTGCTTTCTTTTGCTTGATTTGAGGGGAGAGATACAAACCTTCGCTGTATTTGACAAGGTTGAAATTTTCGGGGGAAAAATCAGATTTGGTAATATCGTCCAGAGTTCTTCTGGCGATAAGATGAAGGGTTTCCTGTTCAAGAGCGTCAAGCCCCCAATAAAGGTCTTTACTTTGTCTGGCAAAAGAGATTCCCAGATAAGAGACGGTGTTGCTGTTGTCACCGATTATTTTGCCCGAGTGGGTGTAGTGTTCAATGTTTGCTTTGTAGCCGGAATCAGGTTTTTGCAGTATTTTAAGCAACAGATTGATTGGTCTTATTCCACAAATGGTGATGCCGGTTTTTCTTTTGTATTGCATCAGATTGTCACTATCGAGGATTGAAATAAACTTGAAGGCTCCTTTATCCAGTTTTCCCAATTGCTTGTCCAAATCTTTCTGATCAATATTCTGGAAAGGAGTATATTTATAACGGGGTCCACGGTGGGTAAAATCACTGCTGGCAACTATGATAGTATTTTTATTAAGCAATTTGCTGATGGAATCAGCCGCTTTTTGCAATTGGGTTTTATCCATTTTGCCTACAAGCAGGCTGACAACTTTGGCTTCGGGAAAAAGAGTCTTGATAAAAGGAAATTGCAGTTCGGTACTGTGCTCATTAAGGTGTGCCTGTTTATTAAAAGTATATAATTCTGGTTCCTGGGTAAAAAGGTAATCCACAGCACGCTTGTCTCCCCTGATTGAACCAAGAGGTGTGGAGTAATGAGTGAATTTGCCTACAGAAATGCCTTTGAGGGGAAAGCGATGAGAAAAACCCAGAATGATAACTCTGTTTATTTTATCCCGGGAACTTACTCTAGACCAGGCAGCGGACATGGTTGAAGCGGCAAATCTGTATCCGGCATGGGGAACTATGATGGCATCTATAATCTCAGAATTGGACTGAGTGTCTTTGAGCTTGTCCTTGATCAAGGAATTGAGCTTGGATTTGCTTGGCGGATACCATCCTTTTTGGGCAAAGAGGGCAGGGCGGACGAGTTTAGCTATTTCGTTGTCGGCTCTGAGATAGCTTGGCAAATCTTGGTTGTTATAATGCATGGCTTTGTTTTCATTTGTTATTTTATCAGTTTCAGGTGCATGTTCTTTCTCTTTTTTGCAGTTGGATACTGAAAAAAGAATCTATAAAACAAAAATCAGATAATGGTATTTAGCCTGCAAGATGTTCTCCAATGTTGATTTTGGCAATGTTCAGGGATTTGTGTTCAGGAAAAGGTATGCCAGAGTTTGCAGCATTGGTTGCATTCTGGTTTTGCTTTTTGTTTGGGGGATTTTTGTTGCTTTCCCTGGCGACAAAACCTGCTGCAGATGCTGTTGATAAAGCAAAAAAAGATCTTCTGGAACAGACAATATGTGGTGTTCTCATAAAATTCAGCCTCTGGTAATTGATGTAAATTTAAATTATTGGCAGATTATTGGTAATTGTCAAGGCAACAGGAATTAAAGAATGTGATTGGAGTTAAATTTGGGGAAAGTTGCAGGAGTCAAGCAGAATCAAGGAGTTATTGCTGGGGTGCAGCCTGAATTGTTCCTGAAATTTGAGTGCTGAAGAAGAAGTTGTATTGATTGAATCTGCCATCTTCTCCTTCAGGACCGGGAGCAAGATTTGCATCTATGCCGATCAGGAAATCTTCTGCTGAGGTGGTACCAGTGGAGTCATCAATAAAAGTTGTTGAAAATTCAGCTGCATTTTCATCGCAGGAAAGGAATCTCCATTGGTCGTCAAATTCCAGACCAACCACGTTTTCAACAATAAAAGTGCCGGGGTCGGAAGGAGGCTGGGTAGGTTCGAGATTGTTCATGGCATCAATAAAATTGATTTCATCGTCGCTCGCTGCTCCGAATCCGGCAACCGGATTAAGGTTTTTATCTATAAGTTTGACATTGAACGTTATGGTGCCACCGTCGGGAATAGTGGTTGAAGAGGGACTGTGGGTAATCCAGGCAGCTGTTTCATTTTCTTCGGGTTTGCCGGTCCAGAGTATTTTGAAGTTGGCCCAGATCATGGTGTTGGTATCGTAAAAACCGTTGGCATCGGTGTATTCACCGTCGCTGTTGGAATCAAAATACCATTCACCTTCATCACGGGTGCCGTTGTCGTTTTTGTCGAGGAAGGGTTCGGGCAGATCATCAAAGGGTTCGCCGTCATCCCATTGATTATTGCCATTTCGATCTTCAAAGTTTTCGGAACCTCGGGTAACAGCAACCAGAGTAACCAGCCCGTCTCTGGGATTGCAGGTGCTTCCGCTACAAGCTCTTGAAGGTTCGCCATTAAGAGGTTCAACATCCATCGGTTCTGACTCACCGCCTCGTACTCTGTAAATAACTTTGAATACTTCGTCGTATTCATCATAAACGGTGGTCAGTTCACCTGCTTCAGCCTGAAAGTGGAGGGTCAAGGATTCGGGTGGAATGGCTTCACCTCTGATATTTTTGGCAGTGATTTCGCATTCAACTCTGATA
>JAQICJ010000296.1 GCA_027858615.1 Deltaproteobacteria bacterium | reverse complement strand
AATTTTGAGGGTGGAATAATTAAAGGGACAAGTGTATTTTGGGGGCTGAAAATCGGCAGTTTTGGCAATGATTTTATGGAAAAAAGTGGAAAAAAATGAAGTGTGGGGAAAAATGGAGTGTGGGGGAGAAAGAGTTAAATCCCTAACCCGGATCGGGAATAATTATTACTTGATTTATATTGAGAACCATATAAAAAGTAAATAGGTTTAAGGAGAAGATTAAAAGATGAAAAATTTTAGGCTGGTTACATTATTTTTGGCTGTTTTATGGGCATTTACTTCCTGTCAGGAAGAATATTCTCTCAGTTTCAACCTGAAAACCCAGGATGATCCCCAGTTTTTACAGCAGATTTCAAGACTTACAATTACCATCAATGATAATGTAAAAGAATATGATGTCAGTGATGAATTCAAACTAAAATCTACTTTTGAGGTCAACTTAGGGGACGTAAGCAAAATAAAAGTCAGGGGTTATGACGATAGTGATAATCTAATTGCCTATGGTTCTTCAAATTCATTTGCGGCAGTTGATTATCCCGATCCCTTGAGTATTTATTTTGGAGAAGTTGACAAATTCAATCTGTTGAATGAAGAAAATTCTCTGCCGGACAGCGGAGTTTCTCATGCAACCCTGTTTAATACCTCCGAGGGTTTTCTGACAGAAACAACAGGAGAGATTTTTTTCGGAGGCATGCGAGATGGCACTCCAGTCAATGAAGTCTGGTTTTACGACCCCTTTTTTCATGCCAATTATCGTTTGAATTATCTTACTGCTCCTGTAGCTTATCCTGCAGTCATGGCCCTGTCCAGTTCAACCATTCTTCTTTTCGGCGGTACTACAACCGATGGCATCATCACGGATGATCTCTACTATTATTCAACCAGTTGTTCTACCTGTGGGTCCACCAAATTGACCCTGCCCGAAGATGCACCTCCTCCCCTTACTCACGCTCAAGTTCTCCGCCTCGGTCCTTTCAATGAAATTTATAACGAATATGAAGGCTTGGAATTGCTCGACGTTTTCCTCCTGATTGGGGGAGAAACACCTGAAGGACCAAATGAAGGTATTTACCTTTTCCAGATATATTCCAATCCGACCTATTCAACAATTACCATCAAAACCAAATCATTCGATTGGTCTAACTGGCGTCCCGGTTTTGTAGCAGCAGTCTTCAGTTCTGGTGATGAAAATCCGGGAATCATTATTGCTGGTGGAAATGGTCCGGCAGAAACCATGGAAATAGCTATCAATTCAGAAAGTGATGGTCTTTATTTCAACTCTTTATGGAATACTCTCCCTTCTTTTCCGGTTATCAACAATCCCCAGGCAATAAAAACAAAAAACAACACTGTCATTTTTTTCGGCGGTGAAAGTTCTGATGGCACTGTGTTGAGCGATCTGTATTATTATAAAGAACAAAATGGAAGTTTGCAGCAATATGAGAACATTGATCTGTTGCCTCGCAAAAACGGCAAAATCACCCAGCAGGGCAAATATCTTCTCTTCTGGGGAGGCGAAAACAACAACGACCTGGTGGAAACAGCTGAAATGGTTTCCATCGTTGAATCTGATAACAATATCAGTCTGCAAAAGCTCTACGAAACAAATTTGAATAATCCCCGCAAAAAGGCAAAAGCTTTTAATATTTCAGGAACATATACTGTAGTATTTGGTGGATATGATCTGGAGAACAATCCCTTGAAATCCAGTGAAATCTTCACCCCTAACCCTATGAACAACTCAGAATAATTTATGGAGGTATCATGACTAAAGCAATTGAAGGACTTAAACCCCAAAGTATGTGGAAATACTTTGCTGAAATGTCTAAAATCCCACGATGTTCCAAAAATGAAGAAAAAATTATCAGTTGGTTGATGAAACTCGGCCAAAAGAATGGAATCGAAACCAAAAAAGATAAAATTGGAAACATCCTGATGAAAATTCCTGCATCAAAAGGACATGAAGATGCTCCAACAGTTGTTATTCAGGGACATATGGATATGGTCTGCGAAAAAAATAATGACACCAAACACTGTTTCAAAACAGATTCAATCGAGCTTATGCGAGAAACATCCGAAGGTGAAGAATGGATTACTGCCAAAGGCACAACCTTGGGTGCTGACAATGGTATTGGTCTGGCAGCTGGACTCGCTCTTCTTGATGAAGATTTAGTCCACGGCCCCATTGAAATTCTGGCTACAGTTGACGAAGAAACCGGAATGACCGGAGCCTTCAATCTTGAATCTGATTTTGTTGAAGGACGCTTAATGCTGAATCTCGACTCCGAAGAAGATGGAGCAGTTTATGTCGGCTGTGCCGGAGGTGCTGAATCAGAATTTTACTTTGATCTGGAAAAAACTGAATGCCCCTCAAATTGCAAAGGTCTTGATGTCAGAGTCAAAGGACTGCGCGGAGGTCATTCAGGGCTGAATGTCCATGAAAATAGAGCCAATGCTCTCAGAATTCTTTCCCGTCTGCTCAAAAAAATAGCAAAAAAAGATTTCACCTTCCATATTTCCAATTTCAATGGCGGAACTGCTCACAATGCCATTCCCCGGGAATCTGTATCTACAATAGCCGTACCATCCGACAAGTTGAATGAAGTCAAAACCATGCTGCAGGATACTTTCGATACTATAAAACTTGAATATGGCAAAAGAGATGTGAATATGGCTCTTGAACTCAAGGAAACAAGTCTTCCCGCCCAAGTCTGGAGCCGGAAACTTTCTGTCAATTTGATCGATCTGGTTCTGACTCTGCCCACCGGAGTTCTTACCATGAGCCAGGATCTTCCTGATCTGGTAGAATCGAGTACAACCATAGCCATTGTTGAAACCAGTGAAAAAGACATTCAAATTACTGTCAGTTCCCGCTCCTCTGTCCAACCTGTCATCAAAGAGATTCAAGAAACCAGTGAAATTATAGGAAAACGCTGCGGAGCCAGAGTCGAACTCAGTGAAGGCTACCCCGGCTGGCAACCAGACATGGATTCACCTTTGCTTGAAGCTGTTTCAACTGTTTTCAAGGAAATCTTCAACAAGGATCCAGAAATCAAAGCAATTCATGCAGGTCTGGAAACCGGTGTTATCGGCGAAAAATATCCTGGAATTAAAATGATATCTTTTGGTCCTGAAATTCATGGAGCTCACTCCCCTGATGAAAAAGTCAGTATTAAAGCAGTAGAAAAATTCTGGGATCTTCTGGCAGGCACTCTCGAGTACCTTGCCAAAAACAAAATTTAATTCCTGTCTCAAGATAAGTAAATTTTTAGTCCCTCCCCGTTTTAATTTTCCCCTCTCTTAAAATTCATAAACAGATCCGCAGAGTTTATAACCCAGTTTCGTTGCGCTGTTCTCAAGTTGTTCTCAAATAGTTACTAGTCAAAAGAACAAAATTGATATATTTTAACTGCCCTTTGTTTTACTTATTTTGTTTTTATGTTAAATACTTTCTATCTGCCAAGATCAGAACAGTTATTTTGCAGGATTATTGCTGAAAAACAGTTATATCCTAACAAAAACTAAGGCAAAAATCATAAATTTATTGAACTCCAGTTTATATAAATCTGGTGAGTTCCCTCTCACTGCAGGAATTCCAATAAAACTGATTTTTGGCTTTCAAGCTCTGCAATGATAATAACAGACTGAACTGATTCAATTCCGACAGTTCAAAAACCAATTTATTCCATTTTGGAGATCATATATATGACTAATATTCCTTTGAAAACAGGAAGCATTATTTATCCGGTTAAAAACAGCAACGGTCACAATTATATAATTGGAAACCCTTATATTGTTACAGAAGTAGATGACGACGGCACTTTCAAAGCCAAAGATCCTAATTCCAACCAGGAGGGAAACTGGCTGAAATGGGACGATGTTTCAACCCAAACACCCATTGGCTGGCATTGGCTCAAGGAAAATCTCAGTCCGGAGGATGCTGCCATCTTGAGTCTATTCAAAGACTCCAATACCCTGCTGCTTAAAGATGAAGCAAAAGATGCTCTGCTCAGAGAACTTGAAGACTTGCCCAAGCGCATGATAAATCTAGGCAAAAATGAACTGCAAACTCAAAATAAAACCAGACTTTATGTCAATTATGACAATAAGGAAACTCCCATCATTGCCTTCCCGGAAAACACTCTGGATCTTGAAGATGATGAGTACATTCCAGATGAAGACTATGAGTTTGAAGAAGAACCCTTTGAAGACCTGATTGACAAGGCTCAACAGGAATACAACCATATCCATGGCAAGCAATCTGACAAAAACTACGAAGAAAATGAAAAACATCCGGATAAAGACAACAATGGCAATAATCTCGAAGATGATTGATTGCTCTATTCTTTTAACATTTAGTTTCCGTTCAATCTTTTTGCTTCCCTCTAAAATTCAACCCCTCTAAAATAACTGTCAAATAGTTCCCGGTTCAATCTTGTATTAGGATTAAATTCAGGCTATTTATAGACCCAGACAAAACAGATCCGGAATCAGGACTTTCAAATTAATCCGGGATTTATCCAAATCCTATTTCTATCCATTGGTTTAATTATGCTGTTAATTCTCATAATCCTATTACTCAATACTCCTGTTCAAATGGGACAAAAGCCCTCACTTCCCGGAGATTTGCCGGATCCATCCTTTCTGTATCAACCTTATGCCAAACAAAAAGCCCAAGTGGTTTCCCGCTTGGAAAATTTGCTTTCTCCCACCCTTGGGCACCCTGCCGTAGTTACATCCGGCAAACGTTTTGCCATCTGGACAGCAAAAAAACCGACCCAGATCACCCTGATTCCCGCCAATGAATGTCTTGATGATTACATAATCAAAAAATTTTCCAGCAAAGCATACAAACTGAAGCCACAACAAGTTCTTTACAGGACTGTTGCTTTTACTCCCCAGAATCTTCCCCGGGGAACTTATCACCTCAAAATAACTTTGTTCTCCAAAACAAATAAAAACATAGAAACCCGTGAACCCAATGCCGTACGCAATCTAGGGCACTTTAATCCTCATGAACAGAGTTTTTCAATTCTGCTCTTTTCTGATCACCAGCTTCGCGATCCTTCCTGGAAACTGCAAAATGGATTAAAAGCCCCTGCATCTTTTCCCCACCATGATCAGGACAAAGAAAACCTCTCTATCGCTTATCAAGGGCTCGCTGAGATCCGACTGTTGAATCCGGATTTCACAGTTCATCTCGGGGACCTTCTCTTCGGACTTGATTTTGCAGAAGAATACCAGGAAGCTTTTGATCTTTTTAGTCGCAGCGGATTCAGTACTTTCATGATTCCCGGCAATCATGACGGCTATGCCAAATACAATATCAATCTACCCTCCTTCAGTAAAATCTCCTTCGGCTTTTTAAAATGCCGTAAACTTTTTCCCAAAAACAAAAATGACTGGATAAAAATCTGGAATTTTCTCACCTGCATGTATTCCGATTTGAAAAACATAATCTTTAACAACCTTGACAGTGACGGACTTGTATTCTGGAAGAAGATCCTCGGGCCCCTTGAGTATTCTCAATCCATAGGGAAATTCCATCTTATTTTCATCAACTCATATGGAGGAACTCCTGAAAGAAGACACAGTTTTTCCATATATATCAAACTTTTTGACTATCATCTGGGTGCTCCTGCAGTTGATAACTATGGAGGTTATCTGTCAGAAAAATCTTTGAAGTGGATTGAAAATGAACTCAAGTTTGCCAGCAATAACAAGTTAACTCCTCTTATCTTTTCCCACCACGATCCAAGGGGAAATTTGGACAAAACTCCCTATCATAAAAATGAACCTTTTCCCACCAGTCCAATCGGCATCGGCCACTTTGAAGAATGGAATTTCGATGACGACTGGGACTCAAATCCCAAAGACAACAGAAAAATCGAAACTACTACCGATAACTCGGCAATAAAATTGCTGAAACTTCTGGCTGAATACGGAGGTTATTTTTTTTCGGGGCATATCCACAAAGATCATCAGAATATATATAAACAAGGCGATAAAATCAGAGACATTAAACTTGAAAAAGATTTGAGTTTCGTCAAAATTACCACAGCTGCTTCTTCACGCAAGGATAACGGCTACTGGGGTTATCGGCTCATCAGAGCCAATCCCGACGGCAGTATTGATCTCAAACCCTTTGCCAAAAAAAATTACTCCATAGCCACAGGCAATTTGTGGCTGGAGCAATCCAAAGAAGATGAAAACAAGTTTTCTTTGTACCATTCCCTCCCTGCAGGAGTTGAGTTGACTTTGAACCGTTGCCTCCCTTATTCAGAAAATGGCTACAAAATAGAAGGACCTGCCAAAACCGGGCTTGAATTCATTAGAACTCAAGTTATTGAACGTTTTAAGGCAAAAAACTACAGATTTATTTTGAAAACAGGAAGCGACAACACCCCTTACAAAACACCGGAAGTAGAAAAGTTTTCCATAAAAAAAGCCAGCAATAACCATCCTCCCCAAATTATTTTCACTGTCAACGGGGAAAAGTTGCAACCAGGGCAAAAAGTCATAACCCCTGTTACAATTGATGCTCGCCCCAGCAAAGATCCCGATAAGGATTCCCTCTTTTCTCCCCTCTGGGAAGTTGAAAATAATCAGATCAGAAAATATTTCGTAAAAGTGGATGCCAACTTGCCCTCCACAGGTGAGGAAATTCATTTTTCCATTTGTGATCGCTTTGGCGCCTGCTCCAGAAAATCTTTAAAAGTCTATCCTCCGGCTAAAATCGCCAAAAAAACCAGTGCTCTGGGTTGCGGATGCCAATGTCTTTTTATTACTGGAACATCTTCAACAGCTGTTATATTATTGTTATTGATTATATTATTCTATACAAGGAAGCGGATTTCATCCTCAAAAAAACAGAAGACTTCATAATTACTAGACTGAACACAATTCGAGTAGGAAATTTAACCTGCTATTGGAACTAAAACCTATGCTCAATCATTATAAAATTTTTATTTTTTCTTTCCTTTTTAGTTTATCCTGTCTGCTCTTAATTCCAAGTTGCGATTTCAATGCTGTGGAGAAAGAATGTCTGGCCAATTCGAGCTTTTGTGATCCAGATAACCAAAGAGATATTTTAGTATGCAACTCCACCGGCACAGGCTTCACAAAGCAATCTTGTCCAGAATCTCAACTTTGTGAGGCAGGAAAATGTGTTACCGATGAAAATAATCTTTTGCAAATCACCACCACCGAATTGCCCTCCGGTGAAAACGGCCATTCTTACCAAGCCAGACTTGAAGCTGAAGGCGGAGCCAAACCCTACGGCTGGCAAATTATCAACGGACAATTACCTCAGGGCCTGACCCTGACAGCTGACGGCACTATCATAGGAACAACTGATCTTCCTGCTGATCTCAATCTTGTTTTCAGAGTTACTGATTCTACAACTCCACCCTACTATGCAGATAAAGAACTGACATTTACAATTGAGATTGCTCCTCTGGAAATCTTTGGAGAAAACACTTATACCTTTATGATGGTCAAGATTATCATTTTGCCGGTATTGATTCCTTATGTATCCTATAACGCAGCTTTGCAGGCGAGGGGAGGATTAAAACCCCATCTATGGACTGAAATCGACCCTCCTGCAGGATTTTCAGACTACATCAATTCCTGGGGATTTCCCGGCGCCCTCCAATTGAGTGAAAATGGTGAATTATCGGGTACAGTTGAAGATGTATCAGATGCATCAAGTGTTACCCTGCCCGACGGCACCACCATCAACGGCTACTTTATCAACATGCAGGTAAAAGACTCACAAGAACCGCCTTCCAGAAACACCTCAATTTATTGTATTCCCACCATCCCCATGTAAACAACTCCTTTGGCAATCTTCCTCCATAATGTCCTGCCAAGCCCTCTTCAAAAGAGAAGCCTACATCTTTAACCTGGAAAAACTTGAGCCGACAATCCTCCTACTTGACCGTAAATCAACAGGCTGCAGTTATAAAATAATTTATTTTTGATTAAAAGTATTCTTGCTTTAAAAGGTAATTATGGTATTAAATTGGTACAGCTAAGAAAGGAGTTTCCAATGAGAGTTTTTCGACTGAGCCTTATTTTAATTTCTAGTATTGTGTTACTTTCAGGGTGTGCCAGCACCAATAGTGATGGCAACAATGAAAACAACACCAACAACATCAACAACACCAACAACACCAACAACACCAACAACAATACCGGAGCCTGTTCCTCCTATTGCCCCGAAGACAAAATCTGCGTCGGTGAAAGTGATGAACATTCCACTTGTGTTGAACCCTGCCCATGTGATGACAACCATGAGTGTTACGACGGAGGTTGTGTAGATCTATTCAATGACGAAAACAATTGTGGCAGTGGCGGCAATTATTGTTCGGGAGAATGCATAAACGGCAGTTGTACCGATGCTTGTGCTTCAGCAGGCACTTCTTGCTCAAACAATGAAACCTGCTGTCAAATAGCCGGTTCCTATGTCTGCAAAAACACCTCCACTGATTTTTACAATTGCGGTGATTGTGCTTACGAATGTGACGACGAAAATGCCAATGCCTGCGTAAACGGACAATGTGCTTGTGGTACCACTTCCGCCTGTACTGGCGATATGACCTGCTGTTCCAACTCCTGCAAAGATCTCAGCACCGACGTCTACAATTGTGGCGCCTGTGGAAATGCTTGCGGCACGGGTCTTTCCTGTACTGATGGACAATGCATGTGTGGCGATCAAGCCTGCGACTTCGGCGAATCCTGCTGTGGCAATTATTGTGCCGACCTCGACAACGATCCCACTAATTGTGGAGAATGCAACAACAATTGCGGCACCAGCAACGGATGCCAAAGTGGTCAATGCACCTGTGGCACCAGCGGAGAAATCTGCCGAGGCGAATTCTCTGGCACCGGGTTTACTCACGATCCCGCCAACGGCATCTGCATGCAGATGTATACCTGCACCGAAGAATGCTGTGGCGACGGCTGCAAAATCACCATAGCTTCCAGCATGCTCGGTGCTGCCGAAGCTGATCCCAATAACTGTGGCGAATGTGGCAACTCCTGTAATGGCAATACCTGTTGCTGCTTCGACCTTATGGGCATGGGCGATCCTTCCTGTGAATGCTGTAGCTCCGGAGAAAGCTGTGGCATGGCCGGATGTGAACCTGCATCCAAATAATCAGTCCACTACTTTCTGTTTTTCATCCCTTTCCACCATTTTCCATCTTCCTGCCAATTTTTTCTATTGATAAAACACTACTTATTTTCCAGGCAAAATTGCAGATCTCTTCTTGCAAATATATTTTAATATTGTATACATCAAGGCTGAATTACTTTTTATCTCCTCCCCGAAGTCAATCAAATTAAAGCCTGATTTCCTTGCCAAGGAAACCAGTCCTTTCAGGAGAACCTGATTTGTTCAAAGCAATAAGAATCCAGATCCCCCAGCCTTGCAAAGCTCAATGCAAATGGTGTGGCACTTGGAAAAAAAACAATTTTTTCACCAAGTTGAGAGATGAAAACCTTTCTTTGATTTTAGATACTTATTCCGAAATCATTCGGGAATACAAGCCAAAATATCTTTATGTTTCCGGTGGGGAACCAATTCTTTTGCCCCAAATCGATAAATTTCTGCAACGGGTTGCTCCCTGGGTTGGCAAATACATCTATTTATTTACATCCTTCCAATTTTCAGCCAAACGCAGAGATAACTTATCCCTGGAAAAGATGCCCTGGGAAAAAATGGTTCTTACCCATACTTCAGCCGGATTTGACGAGAAATACTGGCTTGATATGACTCACGGCTTTCCTTTTGAGCTTTATCTGGACAATATTATCAAACTAGGACAAAAACCCTGGCACAAAAGGTTTAAATTTATCCTTAATCATAAATACCTGCGGGGGGAACTTGAAAAATTTGCCGATATCATCAAACCTGACAACTCTTGGAGCATATCCCTTAAACTAATGAATAATCAATCTGGAGATTTTGGCGCAGACAAGATAAAGGAGACAAAAAAAAATGTAATTGAAATTCTTGATAAAGGTGTTGCTAATCTTTCTCTGCCTGTTGCTTTTAAAACCAAAATTACCGGAGAAAAAATTATTGAAGGTTTCAGAACCGGACAAGGTTCGGAACTTTGTCCCTATCGCCATCAACCTTTGGAGCTTCGTTTTGCTCTTTACAAAGGTACACCTGAATATATCAAGTTCAAATATAGATTCTGCTCTCATTTTCCTTCCAATAAGCATTTTATTTTCAAGACCGGAAGAGATAAAATAGAGGATATTACCAACGCTTATAAAAATCATGATTTCTTTCACTGGTGCAAAAAATGCAGATTAAAACTTTACACCTGAGAACAGTTTTTTCTCCAAACTGCATCCCGGTAGAACTTTACAACAAAACTCAACTTCAAGGAATCCATTTAATATGAAAAGGCGCATTCTGCTTGTCCTGACAGAGTTTCCCCCTTCCATTGGAGGAATGCAAACCCATGCCATCTTACTCTCCAGACACCTCTATGAGTCCGGAGATGAAATCTGTGTTCTTACCTACAGAGCTGAAAACAACTCTTCAAAATATACTGATTGTGATGCCTCTTTTCCATTTCCCATCCATCGGGTTCTTTCCAGAGTGGGTTATTTTTTCAATCTGCAGACCCTCCTCAAACATATTGACAAATTCAACCCCGATCTCATCTATTCCAGTACGGTTTTTTACGGTATTATTCAAAAACTTGCCTCCATTCCGACCATCTGTCGCTCTGTCGGCAACGATATCATGAGACCTTGGATAGCTTACCCTTTTCGTCCCGGAAGTAGACTTGCCTCAAATCCCTATCTGGAAAAAAGGTTGCATGATTTCTTTAAAAAAATGGACAAACCCGAACTGGTTGAAATTCTGTTCAGAGAAAAAAGGCTGGAATTAACAATAAAAGCTGCCAAAGCCTGCACCAAAATATTGGCAAATTCCCGCTACACTTCAAACTTGTTACAAAATGCCGGAGTCAAAGCAAAAAACATCGATATAGTTACCGGTGGTGTAGACAGCAATTTCTTCAAAAAACCCGATTTCATCAACAAAAAACGATTGAGACAGGAGCTTGGACTGCCCTGGAACCGCAAAATCCTGCTTACCGCCTGTCGGCTTGTGGACAAAAAAGGAGTCAATTTTCTGATTACGTCTCTGGCTGCTGCTGAACCTGAGACCAACAATCTGCATCTGGTCATTGTCGGTAAAGGAAGAAGACTGGCTCAACTGAGAAGACTTTCCTACACCCTGGGCATTGACGAACATGTTACCTTTGTAGGAGCTGTTCCCTACGAAAAAATGCCGCCATATTACTGGGCTGCCGATGTATTCACCCTGGCTTCCATTATTTACAAAGATCCCATTACCGGGCTTGAAGATGCCGAAACAATGGGAAGGGTCTTATGTGAGGCAAATGCTGCTTCCTTACCGATCATTGCCACCGAAAGCGGGGGAATTCCTTCGGTGATTGCAAATGGACATAACGGATTTCTTTTCCCTGAAAACGATGTGGCTCAATTTCACGAAAATCTCTTCGCTGTTCTGGAGAACGATAAATTAAGAAATCAATTGATAGAAAATGGAGTTAAACTGGCGCAAAATAAATTTGACTGGAAACACATAATTGATCAACATGAAGAATCATTTTGTTCCCATCCTGCTTCTCCTGCCTCCATCAGCAATTCCATAGCCGCCAAGCCCTGACATGTATAATATATACCTTCCTCTTGAGGATCTGCTACCAAATCAACTGGTTAAAACCGATTCCATCAAAAGCCACCACCTGATTCACGTACTCAAGGTAAAACAAAATGACCGTTTCAGAATTTTTAACGGTCACGGACAAAGGACTGAAGCCAGTCTCGAAAAGATAAATCGTAATCACTGTCAACTTCGAATCAGCCCGGATGAAGTCAAGAAAGTTCCCCGAGCAGCCAACCGCCTCTTTTTGTATTTCAGTCTGGTCAAAAAAAAGACTCTGCCTGCTATTTTGCGCCAGGCTGTAGAAAGCGGAGTAAATGAACTAATCCCGGTAGTATCTGAAAATTCTGTTCTGCCTCCCATTGCTTTTGAAGGCAAAAAGACGCGTTGGCAAAAAATCATTATTTCAGCAGCAGAACAATCAGGCCGCTGCTACCTGCCCCATCTCCATTCTCCCCTCCACTTTACTGAAATTTTTCAAAAAACAAGCAATTTAAACAATAAATTTATTTTCACCCTGAAAAATCAGCAAGCCAACCCTCGTCCCAAACAAGGTGACAGTGCTCTCCTGGTAGGACCTGAAGGTGGATTTACCAAAGCAGAAATAAACACAGCTCTTGATGAAGGTTTTTTTGCTCTCAATTTGGGCAAATACACCTTGAGAGCTGATACGGCCTGCCTGGCCGCAGTAATCAAATTTCAAACCCTCGAACAACTGGAATAAGCTGCCAGAACCCCCTCTGATCTAAAAACAGGATTTGCTTTGTCGTAACTTCTTGAAATAGTATCTACTATGTCTGCAAAGTTACTGCGCGCATCTGAGGCAAACTTCTTCTCCAGCCAAAAACACCACTTTTGGGACGGGAACTAACTAGTTTCCTCAAGGATCAAATTAACATATTGGGGGATTTTAGAAGCAAGCAAAGGGGATAATTCCATGGTTGTATTAATCTCTAAAGGTTCAATTCCCAGAAATTTTACCGGAGGTATTTTGTAGTCAAGTTGTTTGGCCAGGTTGAATATTTTAATCATATCACCTTCATGAGTGGAAATATTTGCCAATTCTTTGCTACTTTCCACCTGATCGAGGGTAAAAAACATGTGTTCTCCAGGTTGTTTGCCCATTTTTACACAATCAACCAGAAGAATACTGCTGGTATCCTGGTTGAGATAGGCAAAAATATTGAGGCCATTGTCGGACATGTCAATAAGTTTAAAATCTCTCCGGGGATAATTTTTATCCATATATTCGATAATTTTCAAACCTATGGAATCATCACCACCGGCATAGGTTCCAATTCCGATAATATATTTCATTTGCAACCTTTCTATTATAGTTCTTGTTTCAGAGATAAAATGCAATCAAGATTTTTCAATATCCCAAGATATCTTTCCAGGCACCTTTAAGATTAATTTTATATTTCAACTCAATTCGCCCTCTGGTTTCATTCTCATTTTGCAAAGAAGTGGTTTCTTCTTCATATATTTTTCTTCTGGCAGAACCCTGCAGTTTTAACTGATCGTGAATTCTGAAAATCAAAAAAGCTTCCTGTTTTTGATTGCCCATAAAGCCAACTTCCATATTTCCCTTCAATTGCAAATGTTCATCAAGGAATTTCTTGTTGACATAAACATTTACTGAATCCGAAGTTACTCCTAACTGGAGATTCAAGGGAACATATCCTTCAAACATGCCTCCGAGATCTGGAAGCCCGCCTGTTTCTCCCCGTCTGATTTCCTCCGGAGTACGATTGAGCATCAATAACATCAGAACCTGAGTTGAATTGAGCCCGCTGGAAGAACTCCAGCGCAGATTCAACTGGGAAACAAATCCCTGGATATTCAAAGTTATGATGTGCTCATTATCCAATCGATCTGTAAAAACCATTTCTCCTACCAGATCTACATAAGGTTCATTTTTTTCATGTCCCACCAGTTTGGCCTTATCAAAATCAATCATCCCTTCCTTGATTTCATATGAACCCCTGAGCATGGGAATGCGGAAGGTCCCTCCCACCAAAGAGATAATACCGCCTATTTTGGGAGAACCCACATTTCCACCTATTTGAACCACCCCTTCAAGTCTGGTCTGAGACAAGTTATTGTCAATTTCCACATTACCTGATAATTGAACATTGAGGCCGAGATTCATTTCAGACAACCACTCATTTTGTTCCAGAAAAGAAGTACCGGACTCAGAAGTTCTTTGAACCGGAGTCAGAAGTTTACTCATCAGATTAACCCTGTAATCTTTGGTATATTTTGCATTGAGCACATCTAAGGAACCTGAAAGACTCAAGGGTCCCTCTCCGGCGGAAGCAAGTTGCAGATCTCCCATCAACTCCACTGTATAGGAGGAAGACCGTTCAACCAGATTGCGCAATTTAATATCGATTGAAGTATTAACAGGTCTACCATTTTTCCAGGTAAAACCGCCATTCATAAGAGCATATCCATCTTCCACGAAAAGTTTGAAATTTTTCAATTCAAACCGGTTTTTTCTGAAATTTATTCTGCTGGCTTTGGCAATTCTCAAATCACGCCCTGATCTGAGCAACAAGCGATTGTCCTCTTCAAGGAGTACTTTTCCCTGAACAACTGGATCCTTGATTTCTCCCTCCAAGTCTATATCCACCCGGGCTCGTCCAGTAGCAGAATAAAAACTACCGGGCATGAAAGAATCAAGGAGTTTGATGGAAACATTCCCTTTGATGCTGGCATCTATATCTTGAGGTGTCAAGAATTTGTCAAGTTGGGAAACTCCTTTCACAATAACTTCTTCTTCATTTAAAACCACTCGGATATTATCATAAAAAAGTTTGCTATCCTTGAAAATCAATTTACCCGATCTCAATGTAACTTTTTGTTCATACTCTTTAAAACCTATTTTATTGCCGGCAAAGTAAACAGTCCCTTCAGCACTGATTCCTCCTTTGCTTTCGGCATTTATCCTCATTTTGGTCAGCAATTGTCCCTGCATGTCCGAAATAAGATTGTCGGTGAGAAAATAGGGAATCAATTCCAGATCCAACTTGCCGTCAATACCGATATATTGTTTGCCACTGTCTGCAAAACCACCTATTTTGATATCGGTATCTGACCCTTTGAGATTGAAATCTTCAATTTTTAAACGATTGTTTTTATAATTCAACCTGGCAGTTTTACTCAACTTGATTTTGCGGGATTTCTTATCAGGCAAATAGGGACTTGTTTTCCCTTCTATTTCCATCTCCAGTTTACTGATCTCCAAATTAGCCTCAGGCAACTGGGAAGATTCATATTTCAAATTACCTTTTCCACTTATTTTTCCTTTGATTCCATAGGCAGCCAGCAATCTCCCCGGCAGAAAAATACTGGGATCAAGATCTTCAAAATCGGTATGCATTTTTATTTTGAATGGAGATATTCCTTGATAGCTGCCATTTATCTCAAATAATGAAAACATATTGCCCTGAAACACGTTCTGCTGATTGATCCGGGAAAAGACAACAACACCATCCTCAGGTAATTTTTTGCCAAAAAGTGAGGGTTCCTCCAAGGCCACCCGACCTCTAATAACAGGATTCTTATAAGTACCCCCTATGTTTATCTTCGCTTTCAAAATACCCTTGACGGGAGTTTTTGCCTGATCAACTTTGAGACCGGACAAGTGCAATTTCAGGTCGATCTTTCCTTCAGGATCAATTTTTCCTCCTGCCACCACCTTGGAATTTTGAATTTGAAAATCGGTTTCAGGAATAACCAAAGTATTGTTTTTTAGTTTAATCCTGCTGTCAAAATTAGCGTATTCGAGCTTATAGGCTTCGCCTTTTTTGCTTTTGAGATGGATATAACCATTGAGATTTCCCGGTTTTCCCGCTATTTTGAACTTGCCGTCAATTTGTCCGGAAATATTTTTATTTTTCATTAAGCTGCCGGGCTTGACTTGGTCAATTTTTCCCTGAGCCCAAAGCCGAATTCCGTCTTCCCAGGTAACCGTCGCCCTGGTGTAAATTTTGCCCTTACCTGCGGCCAGTTGTCCTCCTCCAAGAGAAAGTTTTTCCTTGTTCAAAAAGATAAAACCACTGGCATAAGGAAATTTTACTCCTGCAACCCGAATTCCACCCAGAGTCATATTGCCTTGAGCTACCGGGTCATTAAGATGGCCGGAGATGCTTCCCTTGAAACTGCTTGCATAAAAATAGGGAGAGAGTCCCAGACGACCAAGGATATTGCCCATCCTGGTACCATGAACTGAGGCCTGCAACTTGATTTTTCCTTCCTTGGAAATTTTACCATCCACATTTATACCAAGTTCATCCGATTTCAAGGTGGCTTCATAAATATTTACATTGCGATCTTCATAGGCGAATTCTCCGGTAGTATTTAATTGTGCCAGCACCCCACCTTTACCTTGCAATTGCCAGCCGAACAAAACATATTCAACCTCGGGGAAAACAGTTCTGATATCGATACTGCCTCTGATTTTATTGGGAAATTGCCCAGCTATATCTGGAGGAAGATAAGAAGATGGATCGAGATCAAACCCTTTGATCCGGGAAAAAATTTTACCGGTGGACATATCCCAGGCTCCGTTGGCTTCAAGTTTTGCTCCTTCGGTTATTCCCGAAATATTTTTGAATTTCATCACTGAACCAAAGTCACTTTTGCGAAAAACCAGCCAACCCTCAAGATTGTTTACTGGAGAACCCCAGGGATTTTTGAAATAAAGGCCCTCACCATAAATATCAACTTCAGGTTCGGCTACTGTTCCTCTGATCTTTATAACTGCCCGGGAATTTTCCTGATCATCCAGCTTGATGAGAGGAATATAACGGGAAGCTATTGCAGCTGCTTTTCGTGCCACTGCATCCACCTTGATTCCGTGATCCCCAAGATGGGCGAAAGCCCAAACCGGAGAATCAGAAGTTGTTTCCCTGGCACTCACTGCAAAATGTATATTCATGGGGGCTCTTTCATCCATGAAACCGGTGTAGAATTTGATCTTTTCAAAATGGTGTTCTTTGCCGAAAAGTGCGACTTTAGCCTCTTTGGCAACTGGCAGTGCCTGAAAATGGAATTTTAAGGGGATTGTTTTACTGGGGCTGCCGTAGAAAATATATCCGCCTTTTACTTTGCCGCCTTTAACCTGCATTTGGAGTGCAGGCAGATCAACATTGAGTGCAAGGTTTTCCAGATCAAAATTATTGACAGAAATAAACCATTGCCGGTCAGGTTTTTTCTTTTCCCCGGTATCTTTGGTTTTTTTTGTTTTTCTGACAGTATTGAACAGACCCAGAAGGCCAATTTCCGTTCCTTCCCGGTCAGGGGATTTTATGGTTTTTATATTGATTGTGCCGGAAGAAGCTTGGATATTTTCAACTTTCAGACTCAAGTTTTCCTGGAGGGGAGAAAGATAAATCCATCCCTTTGCTTCTGGAACATCAACCACCAGATTGCCGCGAGCGTCATAGAGTTTTATTTTTTCAATCCTTACCTGGGCAGGCATGCCGGTAAGATAGTCAATTATTGCTCCAGGCCTCCAGTAAACAGCACCGAGCTCCATTCTGCCCCGCCTGTTTTTGTTGAAACCTTTCATGATTAAACGTGCCAATGCTTTGCCATTGTAATTGGATTGGACATAGTTCCATCCCACAAAAGAAAAGAACATTAAGATTGCCGTAAAAATCAAAATGGACAGGTATTTCCATTTTATTTTAATGAACACGGATCTTGTCCTCCGGGGTTAATTTTGTTCCCGACTCACAGCAGGAATATTTCAGGGAACTGGCAAAATTGTATTCTACTCCATTACCCGCCTTTGTCCAATATTTCAACAATTTTGGTTAAGGGTAAAACCCGTTAGAAGACAAATCAGTCGGTTTCCAATTTCCTCATGGCAATTTTACGCTTCAATTTTCCCACTTTGTCGATTATAAGAGTTCCATGAAGATGATCAAACTCATGTTGAAAGGCTTTGGACAAAAGACCCTTTCCTTCCATCTCAAATTCATTTCCTTCCAGATCGAGAGCTCTTACAACTGTTCGAACTGATCTTTTCAAAGAGATAAAAACACCAGGTAAAGAGAGGCAACCTTCTTCTTCTTTGATGAAACCTTCTTTCTTGATGATTTTGGGATTTATAAAAACCAGAACCGGATCTTTTTCAGTACCACCGGCATAAACAGGATCTATTACAAAAAGATTTAGTAGTTTGCCAATCTGTACAGCTGCCAATCCGACTCCTTCTACTGCATACATCGTTTCAGCCATGTCACTGACCAGTTCTTTTATTTCGTCATTTATATCTTCAATATTTTTGGATTTCTCATGTAAAAGAGGATCCGGATATTTTACAACAGGCAAAACAGCCATTTTAACAACTCCTTTAACAATTCCCATTCCTAGGATTTAGTAGTTCTGATTTCAAATTGGAAAGAGAGAATAAATTTTTCTTGAACTAAGATTCCTCTTTCTTTAGTATTAATCTTGAAAGAGGATAAGATCAAATGAAATATAAAAATCCCAAGCCCACTGTAGATATAATCATTGAAATTGAAAACAACAACACCACCTATATTGTCTTGATCGAAAGAAAAAATGCCCCTTTCGGAATGGCTCTGCCAGGAGGATTTGTTGATGAAGGCGAAGCCCTTTGGGATGCTGCTGTCCGCGAAGCCAAAGAGGAAACTTCTTTGGATGTGGAGCCTTATTTTCAATTTCATACCTATTCAGATCCCCAACGGGATCCCCGTCAACATACAATCTCCACTGTTTTTCTGGCTAAAGCCGAAGGGGTTCCAGTAGCGGGTGATGACGCAAAAAAAGCACACCTGGTCAATCCAAGAACCGTTGCCAATCTGGTTTTTGACCATAAAAAAATACTTCGGGACTATCTCGAATTTGTAGACAACAAAAAGCTTCCCCTCTGGAACAATTAAGCAGAAACTGAGTCCCGGTTCTCGTTATTGGTTCAGTCCCGGTCCTGAAAACCAGATGTCATCCCTGAGGTTCAAAGTCATCTCGTCGCTGAAGGTTCCCCCTTGTAACCAAATTTTATCTTTGAATATCAACATTGTATGATAGGCTCTCGCAGAAAATGGACTTTCCATGTGAATTTTATGCCATTGTCCTTCCTCGTAAACCAGAAGTTGATCCATAGCTCCATTTCCACCTGAAATCCAGATTTTATTCCCTTCAACAACAGTCCTGTGGCCATAAAGATATTCAACAGGCAAGGACTCGGAAAGTAATTCCCAACTGATTCCATCAGTACTCCGCCATACGTCATTGAAGGTTTTTGAACTGTATACATTGCCCCCGGTTAGAATAATCTGGTTCTTGAACAGATCCAGGGAGAAGTGAGCTCTGCCCTCCCAGGGAGGATCAGGCTGCTTTAGCCAATTCAAACCGTCAGCACTATTCCAGATTTCGGCAATACCGGAATAATCCACTCCGCCCATCACCCAGATTTTATTTTCAAAAACAAGACATTCCATGCCCATCCTGTCTGAGAAAGGAGTGGAATCCAGTGTCCAGTTTATTCCGTCGGCTGTACTCCAAACATCTCCATAATATTCAGTGTCTTCATTGCCTCCAATTACATATATTCTTCCTGCAAACACAACACTGCAATGGTTGGCTCTGGGTGCCCAGGGGGCATCTGCAAGCAACTGTCCCCAATTAATTCCATTCTCTGAAACCCAAACATCATTGAGAGCGACCGCCTGGTTTTCTTCGAGAGTGAATCCTCCCATGAGAAAAATTTTATCTTCATGAACCACAGTAGTATGACCTGCTCTGGCTCCAAAGGGTGAGATGGTCGCTTTTCCCCACCAGATTCCCTGAAAAGAATCTTCTTCCTTGGAATCCTGGTGGCAACCTGAAACCGAAAAAAAGTTGAGAAATAAAAAAAAGAAAATATTTAATTGCGGGAAAGAATGAATGGGTTTCGACAAAATTAAACCTGCAGGTGGGAAAATGAATTGTTTTTCTGAAAATTAAAAAGGCCAGAAATTATTATCTGTCCAGATACTCTCTTTTAATTGTTTATCCATTTGCTGCAATTCAGTCAAGTGAACGCTTTCCCATTCCGAAAGCCACTTGTAAAGAACTTTTTCAACTGGATCATTACTTTCACGGGCTCGTTGTGAATAAAGATCTACTGCTGCTTTTTCCATATTGATTGCAGCTCCGATAGCAGCAGCTTCATAGCCTGCAGCTGAAATACTACCAATAATTTTTTCATTCATTATTTTCCCGGCTACCTGGGAGTTTTTATCCGAAGACCAGGAATCCTTTTTGAATTTATGTTCTGAACTGTAAAAACCCAGTTGATTTTTCAGGATATCTCGATGTTCTTCTTCTTCCCTTGCCATCATTTCGAAAAATTCCCTCACCTGATCGTTATCAGTTTGAGATGCAACCTGGCTGTAAAAAGCAATACCACGCATTTCCAATAAAATAGCACTTTTCAATATATCTACAGTTTTGTTTTCAGACATTTTTCCTCCTTCAAGGGATAAATTCAATAAGATTAGTTACAGATTGGATTGATTTTTATATTATAACGATTTGAAAACAAATTAAAAGCATAATTCCATGTTCAGACAAAAGCCTTCCTTTTTGCATAGGAAAACATTCAGAACTGCTTAGAACTACTTAGTTCCAATATGGATGGCAACACTTCCCAGAGCCAGTTGTTTGCAAATTGCACTGGAAAAACCTGTTTTTCTCAAAATATTGTTCAAATCCTTGCCTTGATAAAACTCAGAAATGGAATTTCCCAGATATTCATATCCTTCTTTTTCCCCAGTTAATAAATGCCCGGTTACCTTGGCTACTTTCGGAGCCAGAAAAAAGAACATTTTCCTGATCAGCATATTGTCAGGAATTGAGGTTTCCAACAATACAAGTCTACCATTTTTTTTGAGAACTCGATAAAACTCTGATAAGGTTTGCTTGAATTTTTCCGGTTCCAGATTGAGATTTCTCACAGCAAAGGAAACTGTGATCAAATCAATTTCACTTTGGGCAAAAGGCAGATCCTCGGCACTGCCTTTGATAAATTTTACGGAACTGTTTTTTTTCCTGGCCTGAACAAGCATGGCTTTGGTGAAATCTATTCCATAAACCTGTGTTGATCCTGGAGATATTTTATCAAGCAAAACCGCCATTTCTCCGGTGCCCGTACAAACATCAACCCATTTATCCCCACCCCCTTTTGCCGCCATCAAAGCAGCTGTTTTTCTCCATCTTTTATCTTGTCCAAAGGTAATGAAATGGTTTACCTGCTCATATTTTTTTGCAATATTTGCAAAAACCTGTTTTAAATTAATTGAATTCATTATTTGACCTTTTATTGCTATTGAAAAACCCAATGACAATACAAATTATATCTTCATTTTTGTAATCTGTTTTTTTAAATTGAAACAGGATAAACAAAACCAGCAATTTCCATCTCCAGAAACAGTAACTAGATATTTATGGATTATCAGCTATAATAGAACTACTTAGTTTCCATCCCAGAAGTGGTGTTTTTGGCTGGGAACTACTTAACTATTCTATTTATCCGGAACCTTTCATAAGGATTAGTATGATTCTCAAAAGATTAATTTACATTTTATCTTTGTTCTTTCTTTTTTCCAGTTTCGGATGTGAAACAGCTCCAAGTGAAGAAGGCTGGAACTCGAACAACCAGAACAACAATCAACCTGATGCCGGTCCTGACAGTTCTTTCAGAGTAACTAAAATAGAACCAAACCACGGCCCAGTCAAGGGAGGTAACACTGTCACCATCAGGGGATTTGGATTTGAAGAGGGAACTAGAATCTTCTTTGGAGAGCATTGGGCTGATCCCGGCAACACAGTTTTTATTGCCCAGAACAGAATGATGGTGAGTGTTCCTGCCGGTATGACAGGTTATGTCAATGTTACAGCCCAAAACTCTGACATGACCAAAACTACTCTGGGAAACGGTTATTTTTACGATCGTTTTACCTTTACCCCAGCTTCCGGTTCCATGTCCGGAGGCACCTATGTAGAAATTTCATCTCCTGAAAATGAATTCAATCCTGATCAAACCTATTATCTCGGCGGCAAGCAACTGCTGGATATTAATCTCGTCTCCAACAACAAACTGATCACCAAAACGCCACCCCATCCTCCAGGAGAAGTCGACTTTGAAGTTATCAGTTCAGAAGCATCACCCCTGATCACCGAAAACGCTTTCCTTTATTACGATACTACCGATCCAGCTTATGGAGGCATGAATGGAGAGGAAATTTCCGGTTCTCTTACGATCACTGCCCTTAATATTTATGGCAAAGAACCAATTGCAAACGCCTTTGTCATGCTCGGCACGAATATCAGCACTCCTTTTCAGGGAAGGACTAACAGCGATGGTCAAATTACTTTTGCTTCTCCGGATCTTCAGGGACAACAAATGGTAACTGTCGCTCATGAAGAATTTGAAATATATTCCATAATTGGATTCAACAGTTCTGAAATCACTCTTTTTCTGACTCCCTTTGATCCGCCTTCCAATCCCACCGGCGGAATCCCGGGAGTTCCCAACGAAGTTTTTGCTCATCTCACCGGTGCTGTTCTTTTCCAGGATGCAGAATTCGAATACAGTTGCGATTGGGATATCATGGTTCCCGATCCTGTTCCTCCAGGCTATCATCGGGCGGTTAAAATCTACCAGACTCTGGGCAGTTACTCCGTTGCCTCACCCCAAGTATACACTCTGACAGAAGCTTCAAGTTGCGTTGATGAATTTGGATTTCCTTTCAGCCTGACTATTTATCCTGGCTCTTTTGCTCTTTATGCTCTGGCAGGATACCAGAATGCCGACGGCAGTGATTTCATCCCGGTATCCTACGGAATTGTCCGTAATATCTTTGCCGGAGCCGGAGAAAATCTCACTACTAAAATCAGAATAGACAGGTTTCTTAATCACACCATTCAAGTAGATCTCGATAATCCGCCTCCCCTTGATGCAGAAAACGGCCCCCTTGAATATAAAGTAAAGTTGATTACAGATCTCGGTGTTGATGGATATATCATCAGAAAAGATTCTACTCAAACCACTGTTGACGCTACATCTCCCCTGATTTTCGAAAATCAGATGCAGATTTATGGAGAATTGAGTGATGCCACCTACTCCATTTATGCAGAAGCAAATACTCAGGGATCCTATCCTTTTTCTCAAGTATTCAAAAAAAATCTGGTCGGTTCTTCTTCCTTTGAAGTTGATGATTTTCTCGGTATTCCCACTCCCATATCCCCAGACGGAGCCCCTCCTGAAAATAATCGTTTTTCCTTTCAGAGTAGTGTGATCAAACCAACCTTTTCTCAAATCAAAATCACTCAATTTCCTTCGGGTGATCGCTTCTGGCATATTCTTTTAAATGGAGAATTAAGCAGTTTTTCCCTGCCCCGTCTTCAAACCGTAGATGGAGTACCTCCTCTTCCGGTTGGTCAACTTTACTGGCACATCCAAACAATTCTTGTACCCAATCTTGATTTTAACAATTTTACTTATCGCTATCTTTCCCAAACATACTGGAAATCTAATGCAGCTAATGGAACCTCTTTTAGTTTTTAAACTCAACAGCCTCAACTATTTATTTTTTATCTGCCTGGTTCTGATAATTTCAGTCTTTAGTTCCTGTGAATCTGAAAAAGAAGTTACTGGCAGTTGTGAAGTTGACAAAATTTATTGTATTGAAGGAAAACAGGCCACCTGTACCCATCCTTCGGGAAAATACGAATACAGGGATTGTTCAAAATTCGGTCAAATCTGTGTTCCGGATGAAGGTTGTTTGTATTGCAAACCAGGCAGCAGAATTTGTCAGGAAAACAAGGTATCTGTTTGCAATGAAACAGGTTCTGAGGCAACTCCTCTTTATGAATGCCCTGCCAAGGAAGGTTATGTCTGCAGTTACGGTCAATGTTTACAGGCCTGTCTGGAAGCCCGGAAAAACCGCAGTTATCTTGGTTGTGAATATTGGGCAGTTGACCTTGACAATGCTGTAGTTTCAAGTGGAAACGCCGCAGCTCAGCAATTCAGTGTGGTAGTTTCCAACCCTGGAAATCTCACTGCCACAGTCTGGGTTGATACAAATCTGGCAGAGGCCGGATGGCCGGCTGATATCAACAAAATTGACGAAATTCAAGTTCCCCCTGAAGGTCTTGAAATTATCAATCTCCCTTCCCGGGAAGTAGACGGCAGTCCTGAAGGAACTTTCAATACCGGAACCCACAGTGCTCACACCACCGCAAGTTACCGAATCACCTCCAACCTGCCCATTGCTGCCTATCAGTTCAACCCCCTTGAAAATGTCGATGTCTTTTCCAATGATGCTTCCATTCTTTTTCCTAAAAGTGCCCTTGATAATAACTATCTGGTTCTGAGTTGGCCTCAAACTATAGCTAAAACAGACAACCCCAACAATAATTTCAACCAGAACTTGCGTACTTTTCTCACTATAATTGCTACCGAGCCCGGAACCAACCTCACCCTCAAGTTGTCCACAGATATTATTGGTGACAACCTGTGGATTCCGGCTGCCAAAGCAGGTGATACCATTACTTTCGATCTGCAAAAATACGAGGTCCTCAATCTTGAAACCGATGCCTTCCAAGCTGACTTCACCGGAACTACAGTTCAAAGCAACAAACCTGTAGCTGTTTTTGCCGGCAGTGAAGCCTCAGATGTTCCAGTCTGGAATACTTTTTATGATCGGTATTGCTGTGCAGATCATCTGGAACATCAGTTATTTCCTTCAAGTGCCGCCGGCATGGAATTTGTCGCTGTCAGAAACCCGCCCAGAACTCCTGCAATTGCTGCAGCCGGAGGAGAAAACATAGTGATGGAAGAGGGAGATATATTCAGAATCATGGCTCTGAGTGACAATACTACCATCTTTACAACTTTGCCATCCCCCAATAATTATTTTATTCTAAACCGCGGAGAATTTCGCACCATAGATTCAGACTGTGATCCTGTCATTAGAGCTGACAAACCCCTTTTCATTGCTCAATTCAGAAAAGGACAGGGTTCAATAAATATTCCCCTGGATCTACCGGGTGGAGATCCTTCTTTTGTCATGATTCCACCGGTAGAACAATGGCGTCAGGATTATGTCTTCCTCACTCCCGACAAATATGCCTTTGATTTTATAACCATTATTTCTCCTTCACAAAATGAACTCACCCTTGATTATCTGGATATCAATACCTATAATTGCCAAAAACACACATCCAATTGCGTTGGACAAATTGATCAGGGAGATACATACGAAATCATCAACTGTCAACTTTCCTATCCCATTATTAATCCCGAATTGCCTCCCGGAGAAAACATAAACCCCGGCTTTCAGGATGACGGCTACCACGTAATCCGCTCTGAAAAACCGGTAGGATTAATAGTTACAGGCTTTGACAAACATGTTTCTTATGGATATGTGGGAGGAATGGATATGAAAAGAATCAATCTGGAATAAAACAACAATTAGTGTGGGGGGGGGTAATCAGGGTTTGTCTATCTTTAATTTCAACCGGACTATTTCTCTGGTTTGCCTTTGAACAGTTTTAAATAATTCCTTGTTTTTCTTAGCCAGTTCATAACGTTCAAGGCCTTGTTTTATAATGCCGTAAAGTTCGGTATTATTCCAGGGTTTGGGGATAAAACGAGACAAGATTCCATCATCGATTGCTTTTGAAATTGCTTCTGATTCGGCATAACCGCTAAAAACCATCATTACGCTGTCAGGACTGATAGCCCGGGCTTTGGTCAAAAATTCAAGACCATTCATTTTGGGCATTTTGAAATCAGAAATAATAACTGCAAAATTATTTTCCTTTACCATCTGCAAAGCCTCTTCAGGATCTGATGCTGTATAAGTTCCCCACGGCTTATCAAAAAAAACTCTTTTCAAAACTCCTAAAATTGGTTTTTCATCGTCGAGCAGAAGAATTTTGTTCATTTGTTTCAACCTTTTAGTTCTATCATTCAAATTCAAGTCACCTTAAGGTGATATTCTGTTTGAGATGGGATTATTCAATTACTGGGAGGCCAATTACAAATTTAGCTCCCTTCCCTTTCTTGTCAACCAGATTGATTGTTCCCTGGTGCTCACTAATTATCTGCTTCGCTATATGCAAGCCCAAACCGGTACCAGCATCGCTCTTTTTAGTGGTGAAGAATGGAAGATAAATTTTATTCCTGATCCTCTTGCTTACTCCTGTCCCGTTGTCTTCAATTTCAACTATGACTTTCTCATCATTGGATTTTACCCGCAACCACAATTTTCCCCGCATTTCGGGATCTTTGTTTTTTTCTAGTTGCATAGACTGAGCCGCATTGACAATCAGATTCAAAAAAACCTGGGAAAGCTTGGAAGAACTGCCCATGCAGGAAGGAGAAGGATCATCATATTCCTTAATTATTTCTGCTACATACTTGACCTGGTTGTATCCGATGGTAAGGGCTGATTCAACTGCATCAACCAGAGAACACTCCCCTATGTCTTCATCCTCGTTACGGGCAAAAGACTTGATACCGGAAACGATTTTCTTCATTTTTTCGACCCCTTCCTGGTTTTCAACAGACATGTCTCTCATATCTTCTACAATATACTTAATTTTATAATTGTTTAGAGCACCGGTCAATATCTGCCGTACCTCATCAAGTGATTCCAGATCTTCACTGCTGATAACTTTTTCTACCACCCCTACAAACTTTTGTAGTCTGTCCATATATTTTGTTTCAATTATCTGCAAATTGGATTTGACCCAAGTCAGGGGATTGTTCAACTCATGGGCAATTCCTGCTGTAAGTGAACCCAGGGAAGACATTTTTCCTGCATGAAGAAGTCTGGAACGGGATTGTTCCAATTTTTTTTCCAGGCTGGCAATTTCTGTTGAGGTGTTTGACCAGCTCTTTTCCTGATTTTCATCATTGCCCTCCATCTCAGAATCATCTGTGAATAACTGGAGTTTCTGATCGATTGAGCCTAATAATTTTATTATCTTATCAAGTTCGGACTTCATTTTCTTGCCTTTCTTGTTTATGCAAAACCTAGAATATTTCAGTGATTCTCCCAGAATGAATGTTTAAAATCTTTTGGAAAATATCATCTGTTTCAGAAGCTAGAATCTTCCCGATTTTTTTGAGATTTCCTTCATCATGAGCGTAGATTAATTTATCAAGATAAAGGGAAAGTTGATTTTGAAAATCAAAAAAAACAGTATTTTGTTCAAAAACACCAACCTGGCATAAAACATTTATCAATTCGATTAAATTTGCCAAAGCTTCCATATTGTTTTTAAAACTGACTACAGCTTTTGCCTCTTTACCTGTTTTGATCAAATTTATTGTCAGGTTGATTTCATGATCAAGCTCTTGAATATATACAGGTAATTTTTCGGTAATTTCCACTCGTGATATCAAATTATATTCGTTCAAAACCAAACTTCCTTTTCGTACAATCTTATTTAGTTTCCATCCCAGAATGGAGGTTTTTGGCTGAGGAAAAAGTTTGCCTCAGATGTACCCAGTAACTTCTCAGACAGTTCTCATTTCAGAATGGAGGTTTTTGGCTGAGGAAAAAGTTGGATTGAGATGCGCGAAGTAACTTCGCAGACATATTAGGTACAATTTCAAGAAGTTGCGACAAAACAGATCATTCCAACTTCCGTCCGCAAACGGTGACCTCCCTTTTTGGGATGAGAACCATTTAAGAACAGAATTTTCAAAAAACCATTAAGTCTCTACTTATTAATTCGGATAATTTTCAAAAAAGTTTAGCAAAGAAGTTGACGACTGGAACAGAGTAAAGATTCAAACAGTCATCATCTCATAATAGGTGTGATTGGCTGAGGCTGAAATTGCTGAATTATTCAGGGGAAAAGGAATCTGAGAGTTTACTCCTTAAATTCAAGTACGTGGTCAAGTTCAACCTTGACCATTGGATCGGAAGGATTGAAAAACCTTTTGATTTTAAGATGTGAATAGCGGTGAGCCTTTATGAGCAATTTTGAAAGAAGATCTATAATTTGTCTTTTTTTAAACCCGCGAGCTGTTAAAAATGTTGTCAGAGAGTCTATTTCTTCTTTAATCAGAGTGGGATAAACTATAATGCCAGGAAAAAGTCTGTTTTCCCCGGTAAAATTGACCAACCTGCCTTCAAAAAACTGCCCAGGCTCAATTGTGGCAAAAGGCGGATGATGGTGAATATGCCAATCGCTTCCATATAAAATATCCCGGACATAAAAATTGTCTTTTTTCCAATTGCTGAGAATTTCGAAAACCGAATTATGAGAATTGGCCATGAGGATTATTTTGCGCATCTTTTCTGGATTGTGCCTTCTCAGTTGATTTCTCACCAGTACCTCGGCCGGTGTTTGGTTTTGTACAACTGGTCTTTCAAGCAAAAACCACTCTTCAAACAGACACATTCTGGTTTCAAAGAAATGATCTTCAATGATTGTTTTACCCTTCTTTCTGAAGAATTGAGTTCTGGCTCCGGGCAAAATTTGATGAAGATCGAACTCCCGTGTCTCTTTTAGGATAAAAGCAAGTAAATGAGTCAATTCAGCGAAGATGTTATTGCGGATTGGAGTAGACAATGTTTCCCTCACAAATTGTGTATTTAATCTTTCCCTTGGCTTTTCGGCCTGCAAAAGGACTGTTTTTCCCTCGGGAATAAAAATCTGCTGAAATTTCAAATTCACTCTCGGGGTCACAAATAGCAACATCTCCTGATTTGCCGGGGCTTAGATCACCAATATGCTGAAAACCATAAACATTGGCAGGAGCTGAAGTAAACAACTCAATCATCCTCTGCAAAGAGAACTCTCCTTTTTCAACCAAAGAAAAAACAAGGGGAAAAGCAGTTTCCAAACCTGCAATTCCAAAGGGAGCTTCATTCAGGGGCAATGACTTTTCCTTTAAAGTATGAGGGGCGTGATCGGTGACGATGGCAGACACCAGTCCTTGATTAACTGCTGCAACCAGTGCCTTTCTGTCTTCTTCTGTCCGCAGAGGGGGAGCACATTTTGCCAAAGTTCCCTGTTCGGCGATACTTTCCTGGTTGAGAAGAAGATGATGAACAGTTACCTCTCCTGTCAAAGGCAGGTTTTTATTTTGAGCCCAGCGCAATATATCCACAGAATCAGCACTTGACAGGTGTTGAGCATGATAACGGCCTCCGGTTAACTCACATAGTGTTGCTCCTCTGGCCAGTTGCAGTACTTCTGAAATAGCACCTTGGCCACTGAGATTCGGATTGAGTTTTGCCAATTCCTGGTTCACTGCTCCTTTTTTGGCAAGAAAAGGGGTCTCGCAATGATCTGAGACAATAATTCCGGTTCTGGCAGAATATTCAAGGAGACCGAAGAGCAAATTCAAATCTGCAAAAGGATCTCCGTCATCGGAAAAAACCTTCACTCCCTCAGTACGCAAAGCTTCAAGATCAACCAGCTTTTTCCCTTTTCTTCCCAGTGAACCCGAAGCAACTGGCACAACTCTGATACAGGCTTCTTTTTCATAAAGGTTCCTGATTAACTGCAGATGTTCTACTCGATCAGGAACAGGCACGGTATTGGGCATGGAACAGATAGTGGTAAATCCTCCAACTGCAGCTGCTCGAGTTCCACAAGCAACCGTTTCCTTTTCCGGGTTGCCAGGTTCTCGCAAATGAACATGCAAATCGATCAATCCCGGCATGATTATCAAACCGGAGGCATCGATAATTTGACCGGAGAAAACCGGTCTGCAGTCACCATAAAAAGCTTCAACCCTGGTAATAATTCCATCTTTGATTTCCACCAAACCTGGTTCCAAATCCAAATTGACAGCAGGATTTATAATTCTACCGCCGTAAATAACCAGATTACCCTTGTTTTTGTTTTTTTTTGGAAAATATAAGTGATTATTTTTCATGTTCCAGGAAATAGTTCTTCCAGATTGGATCATTTTCGCGCAGAACTCTTCTCAAAACTTTTCCAACCAGATTTTTTGGAATTTCATCGATAAGCTCAATATGAGCAGGTACTTTATAATGGGTAATATTATCTTTGCACCAGGAAATGATATCTTCTTCGGATATTTTGCCTTCAAATTCTTTCTCGAGAACTATCCAGGCTTTGATTAACTCGGTGGTATCTTCGTCAGGGAGACCGGCAACCGCTATTTCATTGACTGCTTCATGTCGACCTATAAGATTTTCCACATCCTTGGGAAAAACTGAATAGCCTTTGTACTTAATCAACTCTTTTTTTCGATCCAGAATGGTTACCTGTCCCTGATGATTCATATAGCCTATATCACCGGTAAGCAACCAGCGCTTGCCGTCTTTTTCAAAAATATGAGCATTGGTTTCCTGTTCATTATTCAAATAACCCAACATGACTTGAGGACCAGAAACCGCCAACTCTCCAACATTTTCCCTGTCTTCAGGATCATCGGTTAGTTCCAGTTCTTTAGTGTAATCAGTTTTATGAACAATCTTTATCTCAGTTCCAGGAAGAGGCAGACCGATACTTCCTGAGCGTCTCTGTTCTTCATCACACCACAGTGGATTGACAGTAACCACAGGACCAGCCTCAGTGAGACCATAACCTTCAACCAGGGGAGCATTTGTTTTTTCTTCGTATCTTTCCTGGATATCTTTATGCAAAGGCCCCGCCCCACTTACATTAAGAAAAAGCTTGCCCTCAATATCATAATTATCCAGATCTTCAAAGTCGGCTATCCTCTGAAAAAGAACCTCGGCACCGACGAAAATAAAGCCCTCTTTGGGAGATTCATTCTGGATAACTTTAAGCAGCTCTGGAGTCTTGGGAGGTTTGGGAAAAAGATGAATATATCCCCCGAAAAGGGGAGTTAAATTTAAAATTGTAGTCATGCCGAAAGCATGAAAAAAGGGAAGAATACCTAGATTTCCTATTCCCGGCTGTGATTTAAAAAACCAGGCTTGTATCTGCATGGCGTTGCTGTACAGATTGAAATGGGAAAGAATAGCCGCTTTGGGGATACCTGTAGTGCCCCCTGTCATGATATAAACAGCCGAATCCTTGCGGGGATCAATCCTGACCAAAGGAGGCTCCTTGTTTGTTTTCAGCAATTCCATAAACTGCATGGATTCGGGAGGAAGTTTGGCAACCGGCAATTTTTTTAGAAAAGCACCCAGTTTTCTTTTAAACCAGGGTAAAAAATCACCTATATTGGAACCAATAATGAATTTAAGATTCAGATCTTTGCGAATTGGTTTTATCTTGTCTTCATAAAGCACATCCAGATAAATAAGATAACTGGCATTGACAATTTCCATCTGATGTTTGATTTCCAGAGGTTTGTAAGTAGGATTGATGGCAGAAACAATGCCTCCTGCACGCAATACAGCATTGTAGGCAATCATAAACTGAAATGAATTGGGCAACAAAATCGCAACTGTTTCACCTTTTTTTAATCCCAGTTGAGCCAGAGATGAAGCGAATTTATTGACTCTTTGGTTATATTCGCCATAAGTCATATCCTCTCCCAAAAACCTCGCTGCCAGCTTGTCAGGCCAACGTTGAGCCGCATCTTCAACCAGGCGGTCTACAGTTTTAACCGGAAATTCAAGATTTGTCGGTATTTTGTCTTCCCAACCGCTCTCAGGCTTAAACCAGGGTTTGTCCGGTGCTACGCTGAATTTTTCCATTATGTTCCTCTATTCTTTTTTTTATTCAGTTTCCTGCTCTGTTCCACAACCTGGGCAGGTATCAATATTAGGACCCAACCATAATTCACATTCACTGCATTCATGCCCTTTGAGATTTTCATCCCTGAACTTTTTGAGAAAGGCAATGGCTTTCTCTTCTTTGCCCACCTCAACCAGCAAGGTAGAATGACCTATATTGTTTGAAAAATTCTTCATCAATATATCATCATGCTCTATAACCTGCCAAGGTATCCCTTCTTTATCAAGAATAACTACTACCTGCTCCATCTCAAAAATAGAGTCGAGAATAGCAACTGAAGTTAAATCGGTATCTTCTGAGCAATTTTCGTAAGTTGTCATGTTTTATTCATATCCTTTCAAAAAAATCCTCCGGACAAATATGGAGGATCGAATTGGTATTTCTCCAAAAATCAGATTTGTTGCAAATGACGAAACCAAATGTATCGTCAATATCTATCTGAAAAATAAAAATGATCTTAACCCGAACAGGAATTTTTCAACAGATATTTTGATATCATAAATACCCCTAATTTCAAAAGTAAAAATACATACTCAATAGAATCAGCCAAGTGTATGTTAAAGGAAAAAAAGAATCGGTAGTTTCCTAAGTGAATGGGGGTTATTTGATCCTGTTAAAAATTCTTTCCCAACGCTGCCCCTTGGGACCGGGGGAATACCAGATAAATTCGGCTCTCCCTTTGATGTTGTTGAGAGGTATGCAAGGAGCCGCCTCACCGTCGAGGGATAAAAATCTGCTGTCCTCACTATTGTCCCGATTGTCTCCCATTACAAACACACAATCTTTGGAGACGATCCACTTTTCCCGCAACAGGTGGGGATTGTAACGTGGCTGCTGCTCATAAATTATTTGATATTTATGTTCTCCCAGTGTTTCAGTGTAAATATCGCAAGGTCTGCCCGGATGCCAGTTTTCACCTGATTTTTCATTCTTATCCATATAATTACATTCTTGTTTCAGTTTTTCCCTTTTTACGTTTATCCAATCTCCCTTGCCTCCTGGCTTCAAATAGATTTGGCGTTTCTGATAATCAAAACGAATATGATCTCCGGGAAGACCGACGACTCTCTTTATCCAGTCTTCAGAATTATTGAGAGGTTCAATAAAAACTATTATATCTCCTCTTGCAGGCAGAGACCAGTTGGCAAAATGGCGAGGTGGAGAATCTGTAAAAGGAATTCTCAACCCGTAAATAAATTTGTTTACGTAAATATGATCCCCGACTTGCAAAGTTGGAATCATTGATCCTGAAGGAATTCTGAAAGGCTCAAAAACAAAAGCCCTTAAAAATAAAGCAATGGAGGCTGCAATTAAAAACGACTTGATATAACTCCAGACAATATTTCTCTTGTATTGTTTAACCTGCTGGTTAAGAAATTTTTCCATTTCTTCAACAATTGGTTCTATATTTTCATTTTTTTTCAGAGAAATTTTCCAACGCTCCAGCAAATCAGTTATTTTACTGTTGTTTTGCTGAGAAATATCACTTTTATATCTATCAGGAAAATACAATTTTTTCTTTAATTTCAACCAGCCGTTGCGATTGTCGGCGAACCAGGATTTTTGAATATATTTCAATTCAGAGGCAGCACCTTTACCCCTTTTTTTAATTTTTCTTTTTTTCAACCATTGGAAAAATTTATTTTTGTTTGTTTCCGGTTTTCCCGGATGTTTTCTTTTTTTTGACAAATTAAACCTCTAACACACAAGTTTTGAAGTGGAACCAATAAAGTTGCTTACACCGGTAAATGTTTTTTTCTGCGATTTCTTAACACAACCAGAGTAACCATGGATGAGAAAATCAGAATAATTCCGAAAGTTTCCATAAAAGAAGGAAGTTCTCCAAAAACTATTCTTCCCAGCAGCATGGACCAGAATATGGTTATGAATGAAAAAGCGGCTACATAGGAGGCTGACTCGCTGGTGTAGGCCAGAGTCATGAAAAATTGAGCCAGAGTAGTCAAAACACCTGCCATCAATAAAGCAAACCAGATATATGAAGAAGGTTGTTCCCAATACATTATTGTTCCGGGTAAAGAAAAAACAATGGCCACTGCCGCCAATGAACCCATTATCACCAAAGGGTGTTCCTTCTTGGCTATTTTTCTGATGGTCATATAAGCACTTGAAGCCAGAAAACCGGAAACAAGAGCGGCAAGAGAACCAAGAGATAATACACCTTGCCCTGGTCTGAAAATCATGAGAACACCAACCAGAGCCAATATCACCAAACCTATTTTATGTAAATTATATTCCTCACCTAAAAGCCAGATGGCAAGAATTGTTGTAAACAGAGGATGGGTAAAATGCAAGGAGGTAGCACTGGCCAAAGTTGTATTTTTAAGAGCATAGAAATACAAAATCATGGCACTTGCTCCCAAAAACCCCCTCAAAAACAGAAGTTTCCAATTGTCCTTATTTTTGATGAGTCTGTCATTTTTAAATTTCATATAGGCAATGACAAAAACCAGTCCAATCAGAGAGCGAAACATCACCGTCTGCCAAAATCCAACTGCAATGGAAGCCTGTTTGATAAAAGTGTAAGCAATGCTGAATATGAAGGACGAAATAATCATGTAAAGAACACCGATTGACATGAAGAAAAATTTAACCACAATTATTTTTTTTGCAATCGTTTTATTGAAATCCAACAATATCCCTCAGCAAAAATTGTATTTCCCCAATTCAGGATCCATAAGGTATTTTGTATCTCCGAAAAATGCTTTCTCAATTAGAAATTTGCTTAAATGGGAATTTTCGCAAAAATTTGCCCCCATTGAATTTTGAGGGTAATCTTGGGTCGGAGGAAATTTTGAAATTCAAACATAATCCGGTTCTCACCTCACAAATCATGAAAATTGCCGACAAAATCCCCCCAGGGGGAACTATTGTAGATTGTACCCTCGGCGGAGGTGGTCACCTTGAACTGTTAGTTGAAAACGCAAACAAGCCATCGTTAATCATCGGCATAGATCGTGATCTTGATGCCATCGCCTGGAATAAAAACCGTAACTGGCCCTGCCCCAGTCATTTTATTCATTCTCCTTTTTCAAAATTTCGACAAATCATGAACCAATTGTCCCTGGGTGAAGTCTATTTTGTTCTCGCTGATTTCGGAGTATCTTCCCACCAACTTGATACAGCACACCGAGGATTCAGTTTTTCCAAAGATGGTCCTCTGGATATGCGCATGGATCAAAAACAAAAACTTACTCTGGCCGATAAATTTAAATCTGTTGATTATCAGGAATTGAAATTCATTCTGAAAAAATATGGCGAAGAAAAAGAAGCGGCTCGCATTGCCAAAGCCCTTCTGCATGATTTTCAAACGGGCAAAATAAAAACAACCAATGAGTTGGCACAAATTGTCAGACGGGTAAAAAAACAGAAACAACCTGGTCTGAATGCAGCAACAAAAACTTTTCAAGCTCTGAGAATTTGGGTAAATGAAGAATTAATTGAAATTGAAAAATTGCTGGAAACAGTACCCGAATTTCTTGCACCAGGTGGGATTTTTGCTGCTATCACCTTTCATTCCCTTGAAGACAGGCTGGTTAAAAACTGTTTCACCCAACTGGCTCATCCGGAAAATGACATTCCCTCCGGTATTCCCCTTACCAAATCTCAACTACCTCAAAGTCTCTATTTAACTAAAGGGCCAATCAAACCTGAACAGTCTGAAATCAAAGAAAATCCCAGATCCCGCAGTGCAAAACTCAGATATTTGCAACGAAAGGAGGAAAAAGCAAATGAACAATAAGCTGTTCGGCACCGAGGAGTTTAAAGATTTGGCTACTTCTTCCTCAGATCAGAATTTACCGGGAACTCCGGAGATTTCATCCAATAACAAAGATGATAAAATTACCAGGCCTTATGGAGACGATCCTTTTGAAAAACAGGAAAACAATGATAGCGAAAGGAATATTTTCAAATTTACCTTTTCCAAACCGATGATCCTGGTTTCAATTTTTGTTTTTATTGGAATTTGTGTTCTCATCGCCCTTGTTTCTGTCCATGTAAATTCAAGAAAAAAAATAATAAGTTATCAACTCTCAGCCCAAACCAGGCTGATGCAGCGACTTTCCAAAAAAAAGGCCATGTTTGAACTGGAATATTCTTATTTGAAAAGCAAACAATCCATCGATGCCAAATTGAAAGAATCAAATTGGGAAGAAGTTGCCCCTGAACAGATTAAATACATTAAAATCCAAAGCTCCTACAATAACTAGTTCCCGAACCAGGATGGGAACTAACTAGTTCCCATCCCAAAAAGGAAGGTCATCGTCTGAACACGGAAATTTATCTCATCTGCTTTGTCATAACTTCTTGAAATAGTATCAACTATGTCTGCGAAGTTACTCCTTGCATCTGAGTCAAATTTCTTATTCAGTCAAAAACCCCCATTCTGGGATGGGAACTAACTAATTGAGATTAATATCATGAATATAAAAAAAATATCCCGTTCCAGAAAAAAAAGGAAAAAACGGAAATCTTTTCTGGACAAATTGAAACAAAATCGAAAGAAAAAATCCGGAATTGAATTCTGGCGGTTTGGGGTTGTAGTTTCAATTCCTTTGCTCTTACTTATTTTTCTTGGGGTATCGAGTTTTAAAATTCAAGTGTTGTCAGGGAAAATACATATAAATATTGTAAGTAGCCTTTCTTTTACCAAGAAA
>JAQICJ010000275.1 GCA_027858615.1 Deltaproteobacteria bacterium | reverse complement strand
ATTTCATCGCCAAAACTGCCGATTTTCAGCCCCCAAAATACACTTGTCCAATTGATTTTCCACCCTTGAAATTTAAATCACACCCTGAGCCGGTCTGTTCAACTAACTGCTGTCAAATTGTCTTACCCGCACTTTGTGCAATCTGGCCATCTCGTAAGTCCCTGCCGGGAAATAGACATCCCGTTCTCCCAACTGCCATCTTTGAAAACTCTTCTCGTAGGCACGAAGAAAATCAACCAACTTGCTCTTCTCGGCTGCAATGAGTTCACTTACCACCCCAGCAACCTTTGGATTCAATTTGAAGCGTTCAATATCTTTCTTGGGTTTGGATTCAGGATCAGTCTTGAGCAATTCTCTTTTGCTCATGAAGGTATTTTTGCCGTATTTGGCTATTATATCATCTTCGGCCTTTAGCAGATCTTCTTTGAGCAGTTTAACCATGCTCTTTTTGTCCGTGAACTTCAAAAGTGCCTCGGGCATTTCTATTTTCAAGCGCACCTTCTTGGGTAGCTTGCTTTCCTTCTTGAAATAAACCTTCGGACGTTTGATAACCTTGGAGTGGCCCGCCAGATCACCGGGCAAAGAATTGGCTCCCAGGTATTTTCTTGCCCTTGGCGACAAAAGAGCTTTCACCGGATTCATGAAAATATACATGAGCTTGGCCTTTACAGGCACTACATGATTGGGAAGTCTGACTACACTTGGTTTGGAGCTGTCCCACAGAGAATCAAAGCGCTCGAGGCTCACATTGAAACACTTGGCTATATTGCGATTCATGTCAGCCAGAAAGCAGGGATAGTTCCCGTAAACATCGGTGAGCAAGAGATGATAGTGATTGGGCATGAAGGAATAATTGTGGACTTTGAGACCATGTTTCAAGGCAGCGGCAGCGAGGCAGAATTCAAGGATTTGATTGTTCTTTTTCCCCGGTTTGATAAAAAATCTACCTTCGCTGGTTCTGCGACTTATCATGATCAACTGGTTTGGCAAAACCTGATTAGCCCTTGTTCTGTAATGTTTTGGCGGTTCTTTTCTTAATTCTTTTTTAATAAACATTAATACCTCCTGAGTTAGATAAATGTTCTAAAAAATGTTCTCAGGAGTTATTTTCGAAATTTTTGAAAAAAAGTTTTCGTTTTTTTTGAAAAAAGTTGTTTTTTTGTGGATTGCAGAGAGATTGGAAAATTACAGACAGATGTGGAGAGAAGAAATGGGGAGATTCCTAACCCGGATCGGGATTCTTTTCTTTTAACGGATCAGGGGGGCAATTACAAGTGAAACTACACTCATGAGTTTTATCAGGATGTTCAAGGATGGGCCTGAAGTGTCTTTGAAAGGATCGCCTACAGTATCGCCAGTTACTGCTGCTTTATGAGCGTCAGAACCTTTACCACCATGATGGCCGTCTTCGATGTATTTTTTGGCGTTGTCCCATGCTCCACCAGCGTTTGACTGGAAGATGGCAAGCAGAACACCAGAAACTGTTACACCACCAAGCATTCCACCCAGGGCGCTTTTGCTGACAAAGCCAACTACAACCGGAATAGTTACAGCCAAAAGTCCAGGAACAAGCATTTTTCTGATAGCGGCGTTGGTTGAAATTTCAACACATTTTGCATATTCAGCCTCGGCTTTACCTTCGAGCAAGCCCTTGATCTCTTTAAATTGTCTTCTGACTTCAATAATCATTTCATTGGCTGCTTCGCCTACTGCTGTCATGGCCAGGGAGGAAAAAAGGAAGGGCAACATGCCACCAAAGAACAAACCTGCCATAACAGTAGGATTGGTAATGTCAATTACTCTGATACCTGCTTGAACTCTGAAAGCTGCAAAAAGGGCCAGGGCAGTAAGAGCAGCGCTACCAATGGCAAATCCTTTGCCGATAGCAGCTGTGGTATTACCAACAGCGTCAAGTTTATCTGTTCTTTCTCTGACTTCGGGTTCAAGCTCGGCCATTTCAGCCAAACCACCGGCATTGTCAGCTATGGGACCATAGGCGTCTACTGCAAGTTGGATTCCTGTGGTGGAAAGCATACCCAGAGCAGCAATCGCAATACCGTATAAACCTGCCATTTTATAAGATATGAGAATTGCACCGCAGATCCAGATGATGGGAAGGGCGGTGGAAAACATACCGGTAGCAAGACCAGCTATGATATTGGTAGCTGCACCGGTTTCAGAAGCTTTGGCAATTTTATGAACGGGTGAACGTTCTGTTGAACAGTAATATTCTGTGGTTACTCCTACCAAAATACCTGCAATCAGGCCACCGATTGTAGCTCCGAAAATATTGAGATAAGAAACTTCTTTGATTCCTCCAGACATTGTATAAACTTTAACAGCGTTGGGCATGAGCCACATGGCGATAAAGAAGGTTGCCACCAGCATCAGACCTGCAGCACCAAAAGTACCAAGATTGAGGGCAGTCTGAGGATTGCCGTCTTCTTTGGTACGAACGAAAAAAGTACCTATGATTGAGGCAATAATACCGGCACTGGCAAGAATAAGAGGAAGGAGAACCATATTGAACTGGTTAGACGAAAAATTAAAAGCCAGTACCATGGCACCAATAATCGCTCCTACATAAGATTCAAAGAGATCAGCCCCCATTCCGGCAACATCACCTACATTGTCGCCTACATTATCAGCTATGGTTGCAGGGTTGCGAGGATCATCTTCGGGAATTCCTGCTTCTACTTTGCCTACAAGATCGGCACCAACATCAGCGGCCTTGGTGTATATACCACCACCAACTCTGGCAAAAAGAGCAATTGAAGAAGCTCCCAGTGAAAATCCGGAAAGAACAGTGACTACATTTGGCAAATCAGCAGGAGTGCTGCCAACCAAACCAAACTTGTAATAAATAAGAACTAAAAGACCAAGACCCATTATGGCCAGACCCACTACAGACATTCCCATTACTGTACCACCGGAAAAAGCAACTGCCAGGGCATCATTGAGATTTTTACGAGCTGCACTGGTAGTACGAACATTAGCTTTCGTGGCTACCTTCATGCCGATATAACCAGCCAAGGCTGAGCACAATGCACCAACAACGAAGGATAAGGCAATCAAGGGGTTGCGATAAGCCACTCTTGTGCTTTCTCCCATGGCATTGGCAACACCCAGAATAATGGCTACACCAATTACAAAGTAAATAAGAACACTGTATTCTGTTCTCAAAAAGGCCATAGCTCCATCACGGACGTGACCTGATATTATTTTCATTTTCTCGGTGCCCTCATCCTGCTTGTTGATCCATTGGGTTTTGAAAAAAGCAAAGGCCAGAGCTCCCAAACCTATGACTGGAACTACATAAAGTAAATTTTCCATAGAACAAATTCCTCCTTTTACCCGGAAATAAGGGGTAAATAATGGTCGGATTAATATAAAGATACAAAAATTTGGTAATAAATTTAAGGATATAATTCAATAAAAATGATAGTTAACAAAAGTTTGATTAAATATCAATAATATAGAAAGACAACTTTTGAAAAAAACTTTTTTGTTGATAAAACTTTGTGCATTAAAAAATATTTTGCTTTAATTTCAGTGAATTAACTAAAATTTATTTGTTATTTCTTTTTTTATAAAGAAAGATAGAAACTGATTTTAATCTGTTTCAACCATGAAATATTTTTTGAACTTATTGACCGTTGAAACTATTCATCGCATAAGTACAGCCTTTATTC
>JAQICJ010000178.1 GCA_027858615.1 Deltaproteobacteria bacterium | reverse complement strand
TAAGCAGAATCTTGGATAAACCAACTTATTTAGATTCTTTATGCACGGTATGTTTTTTGCAAAAGCGGCAATATTTTTTGAATTTGAGTTTGTCTTTTGTAGTGCGCTTATTTTTTGTTGTACTATAATTTTTATTTTTACACTCTGAACAGCGCAAGTTTACAATCACTCGATTACCCATAACACCACCATCATAGATTATAAATTTATTCGATAATTTCGGTAATAACACCGGAGCCAACAGTTTTACCACCTTCACGGATAGCAAAACGAAGACCTTTTTCGGCAGCGATTGGAACAATAAGGTTAACTTCCATAGTCAGTTTGTCGCCAGGAAGTACAACTTTGATGTCATCACTGAGTCCAACCACTCCGGTAACGTCAGTTGTTCTGAAATAGAACTGAGGTCTGTAACCGGCTTTGAAAGGCTTGTGTCTTCCACCTTCATCTTTTTTGAGGATGTAGGTTTCGGCAACAAACTTTTTATGAGGGGTGATTGTTCCGGGTTTGGCAACAACCTGGCCTCTTTCGACCTGGTCTCTTTTGATTCCGCGCAGGAGAATACCAACATTGTCGCCGGCTCGACCTTCGTCAAGAATTTTTCTGAACATTTCAACTCCAGTACAAGTACTGGTTTGAGTGTCCCTGATACCTACCAGTTCAACAGGATCACCGGTATTAATGATACCGCGTTCAATTCTGCCGGTAACAACTGTTCCACGACCGGTAATAGTGAAAACATCTTCAACAGGCATGAGGAAATCTTTATCGATATCTCTTTCAGGTACTGGAAGATATTCATCACAAGCATCCATGAGTTCCTGAATTGCTTCGTTTTCGGGGCCGGCTACATCGCCTTCAAGTGCTTTCAGAGCTGAACCTTTGATAATGGGAATATCGTCTCCGGGGAATTCATAATCATCAAGCAATTCTCTGATTTCCATTTCAACGAGTTCGATCAATTCTTCGTCTTCTTCGTCCATCTGATCGACTTTGTTGAGGAAAACAACGATATAAGGAACATTAACCTGTCTTGAGAGCAGAACATGTTCTCTTGTCTGGGGCATGGGACCATCAGGAGCACTTACAACCAGAATAGAACCGTCCATCTGGGCAGCGCCTGTAATCATGTTTTTAATGTAGTCAGCATGTCCGGGGCAATCCACATGAGCATAATGTCTGTTTTCTGTTTCATACTCGACATGAGCAGTATTAATGGTAATTCCACGTTCTTTTTCTTCAGGTGCCTTGTCGATTTCATCGAATGCAACTGTAGTGGCAGTACCTTTACTGTTGAGGTATCTGGTAATAGCAGCAGTCAGGGTAGTTTTACCGTGATCGATGTGACCGATAGTACCAATATTAACATGGGGTTTATTTCTAACAAATTTTTCTTTAGCCATAACTTAGCTCCTCCAAAAATAATAAATACAAAATGAGGCTTATATAAAACGTATACGGTAGAGCCCACGACCGGAGTTGAACCGGTGCCCTCCTCCTTACCATGGAGGCGCTCTACCTGCTGAGCTACGTGGGCACACAGCAATAGATTTTTTCGAGAGCGGGAAACGGGGTTCGAACCCGCGACATTCAGCTTGGAAGGCTGACGCTCTGCCAACTGAGCTATTCCCGCAAAGGGTAGTGGTGGGGGGTGGATTCGAACCACCGAAGCCTACGGCGGCAGATTTACAGTCTGCTCCCTTTGACCGCTCGGGAACCCCACCGATTAGTGAGCTGGCAATGGGACTTGAACCCGCAACCTGCTGATTACAAATCAGCTGCTCTGCCAATTGAGCTATGCCAGCAAAAACCACTAACGACAGTGCCTTGCTTTATAGGTTTATGAATTTAAGTTGTCAAGATATTTCTCATAAAAATGATAACTTCAAAAACAACAAATAATACAATCAGTTAACCCTTGATTACCACTTGAAAGGTAATAAATTTTTGTTTTATTTTTGTTTTATTTTTGCTGTTTAGAGATCGTTTTTAAGGCCAACTATTCTACTTGCCGGAAAAAATTCAGTCCATTCCAAACAACCCCCTTCTAAATCCAGATAAAACTTGTTTTTAAGATTGAGTAAAGTTAACATAAAATATATAATGTCGTCTTTAATGAAGTAGATAGCGTTCAAAAATACTTCTCATCTTTAGTTTGAACGCTTGGATATCCTGACCATTCAAAAAACCATTCAAAAATGGTTCACATTCTCATCATGTTATAAGGAGTTTAAGTTTTGGCTGAAGACAGTACTAAAGTCATCGATCTAAACAGTTTTAAAAAAGACGATAATAAAACCTATCCTTATTTGATAGTTATCGCCGGTTCCAATTATGGTCACATGTATACAGTTAAAGACGAAGTTACCATTGGCAGGGGACACACCAACACCATCAGTCTCAACGAAAATGGAGTAAGTCGCGTTCACTGTCGTCTGTATGCTTTGCCCGGTGGTGAGGTTTTTATTGAAGACATGAACAGTACCAATGGCACTTATATCAATAACGAAAATATAGCCCGCCATGTGCTCAGAGATGGAGACAAAATTAAAATTGGCAGCACTACAATTCTTAAATTCACCTATGATCAAATTGAAGAACAATTCCAGAAACATATTCTGGAAAGCGCCATGCGTGATGGACTTACCCATGCTTACAACAAAAGATTTTTCATGGAAAGACTTGAATCCGAGTTTTCCTATGCCATCCGCCACAAATTTCCCCTTACCCTGTTGATTTTCGATCTGGATCATTTCAAAAATTTCAACGACACCCATGGACACCTTTGTGGAGACGAAGTTCTGATTGAACTCACTCGAAGAATGCATGCCACCATCAGATCCGAAGACATCTTTGCCCGTTACGGAGGCGAAGAATTTGCCCTCATCGCCCGGGGCATCAACGAAGAACACGCTCTGCAGATGGGAGAACGTCTGCGTGGGATCATAGCTGACGATCCCTTTATCTACGAAAATCTCCAATTGCAGGTAACTACTTCCATTGGTGCTGGTGTTATCCCCTATCATTCCGCCGTCAAATCTCCCCGGGATCTCATTGAAAAGGCTGACAACGCTCTTTATAAAGCCAAGCGTTCAGGTCGCAATCGGGTCTGCATTATTTAGTTCCCGCTTGATCGCAATTGAATTTTAGTCTTTTTGACAAAAATTCATTTAATCAGCCTCGAGGTAACCGGTTTGCTCTTCCCTTCCCTCCAAAATAAAATTTTAAAAAAAACCACTGTTCTACTCGTAGCATACAGTACCCTGCTTTTATTGCTACTCTTCAGTCATCTGCGCAAAATATCTTTTATCATCTGCGATGACGCCTATATTTCCTTTCGCTATGCCCGTAATCTGGCCACCAAAGGGCAACTTGTCTTCAATCTCAATCAATATATAGAAGGAATTTCCAATTTTTTCTGGACCATTCTTCTTGGTTTTCTCCACTTTCTTTCTGTACCTCTTTCCCTTGCCGCTCATGGGCTCAACCTGCTTTCAGCCTTGGGAGTGTTAGTACTAGTCGGGTTAATAACTAAAAACCTCCAACTCAAATCATCTTCTGTCACCAGAATTGATTTCGCTTTTATGCCACCTTTGCTTTTGGTTGTCTGGACTCCTTTTGTTGCCTGGATTTCCGGAGGATTAGAAACTATCTTTTTCACCTTTTTCTTCTGTGCTTCACCCCTGGCCACCCTTAATAATTTTCAGAAAAAAGGTAAATTTCTTTCTTTTTCACTACTCTGGCTGATTACCTCCTTTACTCGCAACGAAGGTTTTGCTCTTTTCGCCATAGCAACTGGCTGGATCTTCATTGTCAACCTGTTCAATCTTTCTTCCCGACCCCGCAAGTTTCGCCGCATCCTGGGCAGACTTCTGCTCAACATTGCGGTTTTTGCCATTGCGAGTGCCTTTTATTTTGGGTTTAAATACTGGTACTACGGTAATTTTCTACCCAACACCTGGTATGCAAAAATCTATGGCATCCCGCCCGATTTTTTGTGGAAAAAGGGAATTCTCTACCTCAAACACTTTTTTCAAACCTGGAACATCAGTTACTGGCTCTGGTTTTCTCCTTTGCTGCTCCCCTCATTAATCAAAAAAACCTCCTCTGTCATTCTCATCCTGCTCTTTACTACTTTCTGGCTGTTGTGGACTGCCAAGGCCGGAGGCGATTTCATGGCTGCCCATCGTTTTCTTGTTCCGTCTCTTCCCTTCCTGGCTATTCTGGCGGGCCTCGCCCTGGACAATCTTCATCATCTTGCCATCTCCATAAATTTGACTACAAAGGGGATATCCAAACTGCAAAACCACTCCCTGCTTTCTTCCTCTTCAAACAAACCCCAAAAGCATTTAAAAAAATCCCATAAAAACCTGCTTAACTTGACCGGAACTGTTGCAGCTGCTCTGCTTGCCGGGTATATCACCTTCAATCTTCACTATGCCAGCCGCAATTTTGAAAAAGTTTCACTGGCCTCTGAGCGACATCATTGGGGCATGGAATCCTTGCGGGGAGCAATAAATTACGTGGAAGATCGGGTTAAAGTGGGAAAAGCACTCAGAAAGGCTGTGGGCGAAACTCTGATAAGCAATATTTCTCTGGCAGTAGGGGGAGCCGGAGCAATTTCCTTTATGAGCAAAGCTGGAAAAATTATCGATTCTTTTGGCCTCAACGACAAAGTAATTGCCCGGAAAAAGATTAAAGCCGGTCGCTTCTACAAAGCCGGTCATTTGAAACAGGCTTCCTGGAAATACCTCAAAAGTAAAGCCCCTGATATTGTCTGTACTCCAGGAATCGCCACCATCGGCACCAGACCGCCTACTCAAAAACACCGGCAAAGAGTACTTGCCTATTGGAAAAATTATAGTTATTTTTGCCTGATTCTGCCTCTGAGCAAAAATGATCACAATATTCCCAGAACCAATTATTGCTGCATCAAACGCAAAAACAGATTTCCCCGTTTGACCCTGGAAACCACAATAAAATGAATGATTTTCCCAAAATTGAATCCCAAAAAACCGTTGGAACCAAATACAAAATAATCGAACTTATCGACACCGGTGGCAGCAGTGCTGTCTACAAAACCAAAAATATCCAGAATCAAACCAATTATGCCCTCAAATTACTTGTTAAAACCAATAAAAACCACGATCTTTACCAGAATCCCCGCCATTTCAAAGCAGGTGCCAAAGTTCTTGCTGCCTTGGAACACCCCAACCTGGTAAACACCGTAGATTATGGCATCGATAATAAACACGGACCTTTTTTGGTTATGGAATTGCTTGAGGGAGAAACTCTGAGCAGCAAAATTTGCAACCAGCAGCAACTTCCTGTAGTTGCTGTTCTGGACTTTGCCCTCGAAGCAGCCCGTTCCATTGATTATATCCATCAACAAAAAATGTTTCACGGAGACATCAAACCGGAGAACTTTTTCTTGTCCCAAACAGCAGCCAAAACCACAGTCAAGTTGTTGGATTTCTTTCCCAGGCGCAGGATCAAAGACTGGACAAAGCTGGAGATTACTCCCGATTATCTTGCTCCCGAAGTGTTTTCCGGAGAAGATCCCGCACCGGCCATGGATCTGTTTGCCCTGGGGGTGGTTCTTTTTGAGATGATCTGTGCCGAATTGCCCAGATTTCAAAACAGCAAAAAGGTGGATATTCCTCAATCCATGCAGGAAAATCTTCCTGAATATCTATTGGAAATTATTGTTCAATTGCTTTCTTTTCAAGCTCAAAATCGATTTTTAGGCTTCGAAAAACTGCTGAACTATCAAAAACCCATCGATAATAAACCAAAATTATCAAAAGTGCTGCAAGATCTTGAATATTTATCCACAGAATACCAGAATCGCAGTCTGCAAAGCCGCACCAAATCAACTCCAACCCCTTTGGATGAAGAAATCCTGCAATTACAACAGATCATGGTTGAACAAAATCCCCTGCCCCATTTTCTGGTAACTGAAGATCTTCAGATCATCTATTGCAATCACACAGCTCGGGCCATATTGGAACATCTTCCCCCCAATAAGAAACTGAATCTAAAAAACACCCAGCTCTGTCTGAATTTCCCCTTTATTATCGATGATATTGAAAACAGTTTCCAGTCTATTAAAATTTCATCCCGTCAAATTGAATTCAAAGGTCGCAAAATGTCTTTCTGGTCTGTTCCGGTAATTGAAAAAGGCCAGGTTAAAGGCGTCCAGTTAATCCTTTCCTGAGCAATCCAGTCAACTCTTTTCCCCATACTTCTTAAAATTCCGTTTTGATAATTTTAAACAATTTTACTTGGCAAAGATACCAGGTTTTGGTGATTCCTTGCTTATCGGCCTGCAATTGAAAAACCAAGCGGTAGTTTTGATTTTTCGTCTGCACATCTATGCTGACTTTGGCAGAATTATCAGCATTTTCTTCCAATACCGGTTTTTTTATTTTCCCCCACTTCTTCAGAAAAACAACCTTGGACAGATCTTCTCCGTCCATACAGGAGGTACTGGGATCGAGATAATTGAGCAATTCTTTTTTTTTCCCCAATTTACTCATTTCCATAACTCCCGAAACCAACCAGACAGGATCCTGGTTTTTATAGAGATTCAAGGCCAAACCCTGTAATGGCAGGAAAGATTTCTTTTTCGGCTGCCACTCAAATACGGCCCAACGATATTTCCAGCGAGGGGGGGTGTCCTCCTTGTACCAGGGATTAGTAAGAATAACTTCCCGGACTCCGTTGTCGTTTCCATCCCAATAATGAAAGGTGGGAGGATGATAAGTTTCTTTATATTCCGTGTCATAAGAAGATATTATCTGCCAGACATTTTTCATCTTCTTGCGGGAGGAAGTATAATAGGAATTGACAATGTAAAATCTTCCCTGATTTTTGAGGTGTCTTTTTACAAAAACAAGATGACTGGAATATTTGGGACCGAGTTTGATTAATCTCAATTCATCAATGGTGCCTTTTAGTTCCTTTATTTCAAAAATGGGATCATCGCCTTTGGGAATTTCAAGACGGGTAGTAATCAGAAGACTGCGGGTTTTACCTTCTTCTACCTGATTGGTGAGAAAAGACATTATTCTGAATTTTTTTTCCGAAGCATATTTGAGATTGACTGCTTTTCCGTAGGGAAACCATTTTTGTCCGGAATAATCCTTTGCCAATTTTTTTTTTATTTTTTTCAAGATTACAGAATAATGCATCTTTACCAGAGGTTTTTCTTTATCCTCTTTATTTTCATCTTTTTTCAGACAGGCTGACCCCAGAATAAAAAAGATAATAAATGGTAAAATAAAAAAATTTTTGTAATTGGTCATAGAAATCAAATCTTGAACTAATGGAAACTAACAGCCAGGACGTTCATCAAGGGGATCTTTGGTATCTGGATCCGGCATAATTGCTCGTAAATATTCATAATTGGATATACAGAAATTTTCAAATCCATCCGGACTGAGGCCGCTGCGTTCAAGAAAGGGCCTTTGATGACCTGAATCCATCAATCTCAGACTTTCTTCTCCAAGATTATGGTAAACATCTTCAGTATAAGGTTCAGCCAAACCAAAGGAGTGACCCAGTTCATGAGCCAGGGTTGAACCAAGGTTGTAACCCATCACATAAACTGCACAACCCAATCGACTCGAACGGGAAAGGGAGTTTTCCGTGCAAACTGCGGGTTCCTGTGGCAATGCAAAATTCTGCATGTCCTGAGCGGTAATGATGGATCCCGTGTCAGGACGAAACTCGTCGAAAGTAAGATCAAAAAGAGAATCCGCCAAATCGATGGATTTGAGGTTGCCGGGAGGATGGAGAGAAAAACCAAAATAAGACTCCAGAAAGACTCCGCCATAACCGGGAAAACCATCCTGTTGGGTCTGGGAATTAACTCCTCCGATATAATCGTGGAGTCGCTCATTGCCAACATCTTTACCGGTAGTATTGTCATAGCCTAGCAGATTGAAGCCGTTGGGATCGAAGCCGTGGATTTCCACCGTGGAAAAAAGAGCATAATCGGTAACTTGTTCAGTGCGTACCTCGAGATTTATTCCTTGGTAGATCTCTTCAATAACCTGGATCGATTTTTTCCTGATCTCGGAATCAGCCCCCTGCAATCCGAAAAGAGTAAGAGCACTGATGTAAGAATCACGGAAATAAAGATAAACAACCTGCTTTACCGGACCCACTTCGACTGTAAATTCAACAGATTCACCACTCTGACAATCATTCTCACAGCAGATGATAGGAGTAAGGTAACCACTGAGAGTTCCAGTGGCTTTTCTCAGATCGATAAAACGTCCAATTCCTTGATTTTCTTCCAAAACATAATCAAGTTGGGAATTACCCCGCACCTCAGGGATGAGGATGGAAGTTATATCTTCGGGATCTCCGTCCCGAGGGGAAAATCTTCCTTGAAAATCAAGTTCGGTAATACAGCCTCCCTGATTTTTGGCAAAACCGGCTCCCTCAATTTGCAGATAACTGCCCAGGGAAACATCCGAACTCACTACCCTGGTAATTTCGGGACCCACAAAGTCAAAAACCACCGGCAGGGACGATGAATCAAGCACTACCTGATCATCGTATACATTTCTCAAAAAGATCTCACCGTTGAAACTTCCTTCTTCAACTCCAAAATTGACGGCATCAAAAGCAAATGTTCCTCCACTTCGATCGAGATCGAGAATTTCGGAAACAGGAACTTCGACTTCCTGGTATTCACTGCCATTTTCACTGCAGGGTCCAGACTGTCCCAGCGGCAAAAAACATCCGCTGATCAAGGCTCTAGTTTCACCTTCATTGCCGCCCAGAAGCAGATTGGAACCGCTGAAAGAGACCTGCTGGCCGAAGTTTATGATGGTCCCTGATTCTACCTCTTCCAACTGGGGTTTTAATGATGTTTTCAGTTCAAGATTCAAAGAAAATTGATCGGAAGTATAAGTCTCTCCACTTTGACTGGAGTAGGCAACAACTTTGAGAGTTGCACTCAAAAGACCTTCATCAAGTTCACCTCCGGCAATTTCTTTATAAATATCGGGGGTGATGACAAAACTTATTTTGTTGTTGTTGTGCCATCTGGCAATTTTGCTGATTTTTACCTGATTGGAGGATTCAGATGATTGAAAAACTCCATCGATATTGACAGTAAGATAACCAAAGGAATTATCGGGAAAATTGTTGCCATAAACAGTAAAGGTGGAGGAAGGCAAAACAACCAGCGGAGCGACCTGTTCAACAGTGATTTGACCCCATTCTTCAATAGTTATTTTTTCCTTTTTATCTTCGTCGCAGGCAAAAAACAAAAACATAGCAAATATTAAAACAAATCTCGATTTGTGCATCTTTTCAACTTTCATCTTTTCAACTTTCCAGTCACCGGTCGATTCAATTTACCGGAAGATCTTCCCAACTGACGAGCCCATTTTCTTCTTCAACATAATAGATGTAGTTGGCGCTGATATTTTCGATTACCGTGGAAGTGTTGCCTACATTGGGCCAGATTATCTCGAGCCTTTCGATTTCGCAGGAATCTCCCAGTCCGAAATGAAGATCAAGGGGGGTTTGAATACCAAAATGTCCGAAGCCGGATTGTAATTCCCTAGTCATGGTGACTCCGTCCACAGTAACTTTTACCAGAGCTCCAATAGCTGAAATATTTGAATAACCGTAACCTCCTTTGCCCTGAAGACGAACAACAACTCGATTGGCATCGGAACCGCCATTATTCTGCCATAAACGCACCCTGGGTTCATCAAAAATACAATCTTCATCCGAAGAGGAACAGCGCATAGTACTGAAACCAATGAGAATATCCAGATCGCCGTCCTGATCGTAATCAAGCCAGGTAGCCCCCACAGCCCGGGGAGAATTCACTCCTTCTTCTAAAGCTGCTTCTTCAAAAGTGTTGTCCGATTTTTGGCGGAAAATACGAAATCTGGTCTGGGGATAGTCGGAATCCCCCACCATGATGTCAAGAAGACCGTCATTGTTGTAATCAAGAGCCATGGCGACAATATCACCCTCGTTCCAGTCGGTGATAGTGTGTTCGCGATCCAATCCGCTGGCCTCAAGCCCGGGACGTTCAAAAGAAATCGGTGTTTCGCCAGTATTATACAAGGCTTCGGAAGGATCAGAAGAATCTCCGATGTGCCAGTGACGAATAGATGCATGATAGACATCCATCTGTCCGTTGTTGTTGAGATCGGCACAAACTGTGGAAAAGGTATTACCAGCATTTCGCCAGGGCTGATCGTCATATCCCACATTCCAATAATCGTTGTCACACTGAATCATTTGCTGACCTGGTTCAACTTCATCACATTCGGGACCCGGGTTAACCTGACAATGACAGATATAAAACTGGTTGTCCGAATAATCTGTATTGTCGTCGGCTGCAAAACCACTAGACAGTGAGTGATCTTCATAAACACCCTCTCCGTCATTTATCCAGAGCATATTGTAAGCTCGACCGTAACTCGAGGAAAGAAGATCGGGAGCTCCGTCCTGGTTGATATCGCAGACGGTAACTCCGTAAGTGGGTTTATGATTGCGATTTTCATCGTTGCCACCTGTAGTTGTAGTAATACCGCTGAAAGAGGTATTATCGGAGAAGGTCATCATGCCGCTGTTGCGATAAAGCCGATCCTGCTGGGCAGCAACTCCAAACTGTTTATAGAAATATCCCATGAAAATATCGAGAGTGCCATCTTTGTTGAAATCGGTAAGGGCGGCTGCCGAAGCACTGTAACTACTCTCCTCTGAAAAGGGAAAATCTTCATCCACCAGGGTAAAAGTTCCGCTGCCATCCCCGGTAAGCAGCACTGTGCGGTCAATAATATCTTCATCGTCAGTTGGAGCATAAACAACAGAAAGCAGATCTATATTATGATCGTTGTTGAAATCACCTGCTACAGCAAAGCTTGCACCTCGTCCCCGTTCATCGGTTCCACCGATAAGATCATAACCCGAAGAAGCGGTTTGATCCACAAAGATTCTTTCCCCGGGATTATCAGGATCTTCAACATTAAACAGGATTCTTTTACCACGTTCCGAAGGAAGAGCTGAAGCTTCATCTCTTTTGCCTCCACTGGTTTTGTGAATAATCAGATCAGGATAACCATCACCGTTGAGATCCACTGCTCCCAGCCTGTTACCCAGCACATGTTCATTGGCGGGATCAAGTTTGACATCTTCTGAAACATCAACAAAATCAACCTCGGTGGAAGGAGTACTCTGACACCGCAGTTCAGGGAGATTCTGATTGTTGGTGTTGTTGGTATTGTTAATATTGTTGATGTTGTTGGCGTTGTTGCCACCATCGTCATCACAGGAAACGATTAAAAACAGACAAAGGGTTATAATTGAAAATTTGATTAGATTCATGAAACACTCTCAAGGTTGATATATAATGTCATAAGGTTGATATATATTATTGATAATTTTATACCATCATTTGATTGATTGTAGCAGATAAACCAGAAAAAATAAGGGTTGCATTTGAAAAATCCATAAAAATAACCTAGAAACAGATTATGATTTTTTCATTTTTTTACCTGATTACAATTAATCTGGTTTCACCTTCCCATCTTTGCGATTATGACAATGTTTCAAAGGCCAGATTTCTCACTAATCCGGTTTATCTGCAAAAGATGTTCAATCAGGTCAAAAACAAATCCTTGAAACAAAAAATAGATTTCTGGAGTCGTATTTTCCTGGGAACTCCCTATGAGGTTGATCCTCTCGGTGAAGCTGGCGGTCAAGATCCGGATCCTTTGTTCGATCCCTGCCGGGTTGATTGTGAAACTTACGTGGAACAGGTGATTGCCCTCAGCCTCACTTCAAATTACAGCCAATTTTTGAATAAACTCAATCAGATGCGCTACCACGGCGGAATTATCGACAATAACCGCCGTTTTTACACTATTTTACTCAGTTGGTTGCCTGCCAACCTCAAACTCGGTTATCTTAAGGATACTTCCCATCTTATCACCAGTAAATACGGCAAAATCAGTCGCCGGGTTGCTCCTCACTACAAATGGCGCTACAAATACAGACATCGTATGAAGCAAATGGGTAAATTTGCTCCAGTTGGTCTGGCCACGGCCAAATATATCCCCATTGGTCTGATTAAAGAACGTTTTAAAAAAATAAAAACCCCTGCAATTGCTTTTCTTGTTGGTTCCAAACAATACAAAAATCCCTTTCTTATTACCCACATGGGATTGGTTCTCACCAACCGGGAAGGTCAGGTTATTTTTCGCCACGCTTCCAGAACCAGGGGAGTAAATCAGGTGGTAGAACGTAAATTTATAAATTACGTCAAAGCTGTGGACAAATATTTCAACAAAAAAAAGAAACATAGATTTGTCCCGGGCATGCTTATTTATTCAATAATCCAACCCTGAGATATAAATTTTATGTTCTACTTGATTTTTTTCCAGTTGTTTCTGGCTTCAAATTCTTCACCTGTCCCTTTTGAAGAACAAATCTTCCAAAAACAACTCCAATCTACCCGCAAACCCTTTTCCACTTTGTGCTATATTCAAAGGTTCAAGAATTTTCTGCTTCCCCAAAAACGCAACCGGCTTTTGAGCAAATATCTGAAAAAACTTCCTCCCGAACAGGCGAGATTTCTTGCCCCCCTGGCTCTGAAAACAGGCATTCCCCGTCTTATTCTTGCTCAGTTGAAATTAAATCGGATCAAAAAAATCAAGGTAAAAACAGCCAAAACTGCTTCCATCGTCTATACCGATTCTCACAGTAGCATCCCCCTGCTCAGCATTTACAAAACGAACCAATATCCCCTGGAAACTGCTTTCGATATTTCCATCGCTCAAAAATCCGATATTTCATTTTGGCTGAGAATCGATGCTGATTGGAGTTTAAAAACCTTTATTTTCAAAGGAAAAACCAATCGCCAGCCCATTATTTACCAGGGAAATTCAGATTGGAAAACCCGCAAATTATCGGTACACCTTCCCCCGGGAAAATATCGCTTTGTTCTTACTTTCAAGACCGAGCCCATAACCACTCCCTGGGTCGTTTATCAAAAGGAAATTTCTTCAATAAAAAACAAAACCGGTGGATTCCAAATGAAGGTTTCACCCTATTCTTCTCCTCTACAAAAACAAGAAGAGCATCATCTGCTCACAGGAAAATTTCTTAACAGCAATACCGATCTTCTGGCCAAATCGGTTAATCCTGTTCTCCAGTCAGAATTTTTTATCAAAAACAACAGATCTCCCCTGCCATCCCTTCCCCAGGCAACTTCTCCGAATATCCGCTACCAGAATCTGCTGGTGGCAGCAAAGTGGTTTCTCAAACAACATCGCAATAAACAGGCCTTCAGTTATTACAAGCAGGTCCAAAAACTTTACCCTCACGGTCTCAAAGTCAGCCTGGAAATGGCTGACATTCAATCTCGCCTGGGAATGCCCCTGACTTCCCTGAATACAATCAAAAAACTGGTTAAAAAATATGGAAAACTGCCGGTTTTGCTGGAATATGGATCTTATCTCGATAAAAATACAGACCTGAACAATCGCCAATGGAATCGTCAACTCTACCTTGCCAACAAAGAATGTGGAAATTGTGCTTTTTTCCATGCTCTCGATCTGTTGGAACAGCAAAAAAAGAGGGAAGGTTGCCAACTGCTGGCCCAAAACTGGAAAAACAACGGTCATTTTGATTCTCTGCTTATTATGGATAAAAACTCCTGCTCTCTTCTGGCAAAATTCAATTTTTCCCGGACACAACTCCAGTTGAACAATATAAAACATTCACCTTCCGCTAATTACGCCAAATTTAAAATAAACAATCCCCAAGAAATTTTTACCACCATCATCAAAAAACACCGAATTTTTCCAGAAAAAATACGAAAATATTTCCAACAAGATTTAAAAACAGGAGTTCTGGCAGATAAAAAGATCATTTATCTCAACCACCAGAAACAACGCCACTATTTTCACCAGCGACTTTTGTGGCTCAAAAACAAAAGCACCCTGGCTGCCTTTAAAAAATTCAGGGTGGTTCATTCGGAGCAAAAAGAAAAACTCGACCTGGTTGCAGCCCGGATCTACAGAAAAAATGGCGTAATTTTGCAATCAAGTTCCATTAAAACTTCCAAGGTGTTCAACCGCAAAACTTCCATTTACTATGATCTCACCAGGACAACCATCAATTTTTCTCAAGCCCGAATTGGTGATATCATCGAAATAGCCTACACTGTAAAAGAGCTTCCTTCCTCCAGAAAACTCAAAAACATTTACTTCGGAGATATGTTGCTCTTTCAGGAACACAACTACGATCGGGCTCTTTCAGAAATTTCCATCTACCACCCCAAAGCATTTCGGATCCAAACTTCCCTTTCCGGCCTTAAAACAATCAAACCCAGAACTTCTACCTGGAAAAACCTGAAAATAATCACCTACCACGGTAAAAATATCAAAGGAGTCAAAAATGAATGGTACATGGCCGGTCCCGGTGAAACTCTTGCTCTGGTAAAAACTGGTCTGGCCTACAGTTGGCGCAAGCTGGGCAAAAAATACCATGATTTCATCAAAAACAACTACCATTCCAACCGACAAATTCAGAACCTGGTTAAAAAACTAACCGCCGGCACCTCTTCCAAACAGCAAAAGATTAAAAACATCCATCGCTATATTCTGAAAAATTATCGTTATATTTCCCTGCAATTCGGCCTCCATGATTACCACCCCTACAAACCCGTTGAAATTCTCAACCGCAAATTCGGTGATTGCAAAGACATGACCCTGCTTCTGGTTCTGATGCTTCGCGAAGCTGGAATCAAGGCTCTTCCCGCTTTGGTTCGAACCCGCAACTGGGGGAAAATCGCTTGGGATGTTCCTTCTCTGATCCCTTTCAATCACGCCATCGTCTATCTTCCCCAAGAAAATAAATGGATAGATGGCACCGAAAAATATCTTCTTTACCCCTATTTTCCAAGCAATCTCCAAAACCGCAAAGCCCTGGTTATCTCAAAGCAGGGAGGCTATTTCAAAAAGATCAATGCACCTGCAGCCGACAAAAACACCGAACTGCGTCAGGGCAGCATCAAACTGGCCAGGAACGGTAGCGCCAAAATCTGGGAAAAGATCATTGTACAGGGACTCGGACAAAAAAGCTGGCGCTTTTACCTGGAACATAAACAGCTCCCGGATCTCATCTCCAATATTGGCAAGATCACAAAACTCAAAACTACCAATTTGGAAAACCTCAACTCTCCCCTGGAAATTAAGGTTGAAGTTTCTTCTCCATCTCTTTTCAGTCGCGAAAAAAACAAACTGATCGGCTCCCCCGGCTTTCACGAAAAAGATCTGCTTAAAAAACTGGTAACTTCCCGCAATCGTCAAAACGATCTTATCTTGGCCTACCGGGGAACTTTTACAAGAAAATTGCAAATACAAATTCCCCGCAATTTCAAGCCGCTCCAAAAAACCTCCTCCTGGAAAATAATACTCCCCTCAATTGAAGTAATTCAAAATATAAAATACAAAAATAATACTCTTTATTTACAAAGAACCATAAAAATCAAAAAACTGCGCATTAAAAAAGAAAATTATCCCCTTTTTGCCACCAAAGTAAAACAAGCCATCAAAAAACTCACCACCAACCTCGTTTTCAGCAAAAAATAAAGCCGAAAGCCTTCCATTAAATTTTGAAAAATAATTTATACATGGTAAAAATTTATATCCATCTAATATTTTGGAGTTACTTCGCACATCTTAAACCGCCTTCTTCTCCATCCAATTACCCCATTCCGGGTAACGTCTCTGCCGGAGAACAGGAGATGATTATGGATAAATTTTTTAATATATTTGGACTTATTTTGCTACTGGCTGCAATTGGTTGTGAAGAGAAACAGGTTTCAGAATGTTACGATTTTCCCGCCAACAAAGAAGATTGTGAAGCTAAATCCCATTGTACTTATGTTGTAGCTGGAGGTAATAGTAT
>JAQICJ010000175.1 GCA_027858615.1 Deltaproteobacteria bacterium | reverse complement strand
CCCATTTCCTTGTTTTATGTAATTATAAGCAAATAATCAATCTAACCTTTTTTTGGTTTTTTTTATTTTCAAATCCGGTTTTTCATATTTTCATTATTTTTTTAAGAATTTATGGTAAGTTGCAACATCATCTCGGAAAAGACATAGAATGATTCAGTATAGGGAAAATAGATACTCTAACTTGATTCTTAGACGGGAACTAGTTAAAGAAACCGAACTTTTGACCTATATAATCAGGCTTGATTTTCCGGTATAAAACTATATTTGATTCAATAAGAACAATTTTTGCAAAAATCTATGGAGCTGTTAATGAAATTGATATTATTTTACCTGTCTTTTCTGAGTTTACTGGCAGTTGCCTGTTCAGACAGTCCCGGCAATAATGAGTTTGCCATCGATAGTGTCCACCCCTTGTTTGCGTCCAAAGACGGCGGGGAAACCATAACCATCAAAGGCAGCGGCTTCAAGTCATCCATTGCACTGTATATCGGCAAAACCAAAGTTGAACTGATAGAAATCACCAAAGACACCCTGGTTGCAACCATGCCCTTCATGACTACAGGTGGCCTTTACGATCTTACTTTCCAACAGGGAGAACATTCTTATGTTTACCCCAGTCATTTCAACGTCCGGGGTTCTGCTGCCTTCTTCAACATCATTCCTTTTGCACAAGAAAAATGGCCCTTTATTAAGGGAAATCGCAGGTTGTTTTCTGATCTGGACACAGACGGAGACGTAGATATTTTTTCCACCGCAAACGGCACTGCAATTCTCCACATCAACAAAGACGGCGGTCTCAGCCAAATTACAACTTCCGTCCTGGTAAAACCCGGGAAAATTTCGGTCCTGGACATCAATGGCGATGAATATCAGGATTTTGTTAACCTCGGAGAGGAAACTGTTCAAGTTATCTTTGGTGCCCCGGAAAATCTGGATTACGCCGGAGAACTTACTCTGGACGGCGGAACTCCCCTGGGTATTCTTGCTTTTACCCAGGGAGATCTACCATCCGAAGTATTTTTTGAGCTTTCCCACTCAGATAACACCAAATCTCTGCATTACGGCCACTTTCTTACTTCCGAAAACCACATCGATCTGATCACAGATAATACTATCCTCGAAGGCATCAATGTCAGCGCCGGCATTCTGCTCTTTGACGCCAATGGAGACACTTACCGGGATATTCTTGTTTCCGACGGCGAGCACACAATCTTTTACCTCAACAATGACAACAACAACTTCTCCCCTTCCCCTCCCGAGTTTTTGCCCCAGATTGTTCCCGAAGATGCCCGTCCCCTGGCAGTTGATTTTCAGGGAGAAGGCAATACCGATCTTCTGCTTGTTTCCCAGGGAGACACCAGGTTGTGGATAAGTAATTTCGATGGTGGTTTTACCGATATGACCACCGAAAAGTTGCCCCTGAGTTTCGCAGCTCTCTCCTCGGCCCAGGTTCTGGATTTCGACAAGGACGGGCTGGAAGATCTTCTGGTAAGAACAGTTGCCAACCGCAATTATCTATTGCGTTACGATGCTGAGGGCTGGTTTTTTGACTACAGCGACATCATCTCACCAACACCTGGAGAACTACTCCTCCGAGCAGTTGATCTGGACGGCGATGGCCGCAAAGATCTGGTTTCTGTTGATACCTTGTTTGGTTTTATGATTTATTACAAAAATTTATCCGGGGGTGTCGATCAGGATGGCGACGGAATAATAGATCAATTTGATAATTGTCCCAAAACCGCCAACCTCAGTCAAAAAGACAGCGATTTCTTTCCCTTCGGCTGTACTCCCGCCGGCTCCTGTGAACTGCCCTCTTCCTGTACTGTTCATTTTGAACCTCTCGGGCGCAAAATTTATTTGAGTTGTTCCGAACCAATGACCTTTGAACAAGCAGTTCAATTTTGTGGACAGCAGCACAGTGAAATGCTGGTGCTCAACAATGACAACGAAAACAATTTTGTGGCATCTTTCATTACCGAAGCTGTCTGGCTGGGTATTACCGACCAGGAGGAAGAAGGTAATTTTGTCACCCTGGATAATAATTCACCGGATTACACCAATTGGGAAGAAGGTCAGCCCGACAATTACAATTCCAGCGAAGATTGTGCTGTTCTCAGAACCAGCAGCAATAAATGGAATGATTTAGCCTGCGATTCTACCCAGGCTGTGGTTTGTGAAACTTCTGCCATCTCAGGAAAAGACGGGGGCGATGCCTGTGACAACTGCCCCCTGGTTTTCAACTTGGATCAGGAAGACAGTGACGGAAATGGAGTTGGTGATGTTTGTGAATATTAAAACCCTCTGCTTATTTATATTGATAACTGCTCTCTCCTGTTCTTCGGACAATAAAAACAACAGGGTATCAATTAAAAGCATCTCTCCCCCTGCAGTCAACAGCAATACCCAAGTCGAAATCACCTTGACAGGTAGCGGCTTCAACTCCGATTACGAAGTAATGGTCAACAATACAACAGTTGACTCAACTTTTATCTCCTCAGATCAAATGACAGTTCTCTTTCCTGCCTTGGAAGCTGGTTTCCATACAATTAAAGTTATCAACTCCACCAACACTGTTCTGGCTGAAACCGAAATCGAAGTAAAAGGAACAAGCCTGGAGTTTTTAGCCGCTGGCACCCCCTATCTTCCCGAACTTGGTGAATTCAATCCCACCCAGATCATAGCTGCCGATTTCAGAGGAACAGGCTTGATGGAGCTTGCGGCTTTATCACCGGAAAAAGCTGTTTACCTCTCGCAAAATGCTGAAAACATCTGGACTGAGGACAGCTCCTCCCTGAACATTTTTCCTGGAGGAGAAATTAAAGCTCTCTCTCTGGATCTTACTGAAAATGGTAAAGCCGACCTTTTTTTGTGTCGCAATGACGGATTCCACTCTTCACTTTTTGGCTTCCAAAATCAAAAACTGCAAAAAATAATTGAATTTGTCTGGGGGTTCGGCTGTCTGACACCTGTTTTTGCTGATTTGAACCTCGACGAAAAACCAGATCTGGTGTTTTGGAGCAAACATCCTTTTGAAACCGGTAAATGGCGTTTGAACATTATGATTAGAAATCCCGGGGGTTCAAATCCTTTTCTGCTACCCGACGGTCTTTATCAACACCATCCGGATCGAGACAACATATCTGTCTGGACCAGTGACGATGCCATCATCACCCAGGGAAACACCAGTTACGAACAGGCTTATTCCGGAAACACCTCTCTCAAAATCGACTATGATTTCTCCAGCGGAACCATAGACGATTATTCTTTCCTCAACCTCGAAAACCGCAGCAATTTTTCCGGAACACCCGAAAAACTCAAGTTTCAACTCCATGGAGATGGCTCCGGGATCAACCTGACCGTCAGAGTGTGGGATGCCAGCGAGGAAAGATTTGCTCTGGATCTTGGTCCCATCGACTGGACCGGCTGGAAATCCCTTGATGCTTCCGCAATCACCTCCTGGGAACACTATGCAGGTAATGGCGACGGAGTTTTTGATTTACCGGTCACCAAGGTATCTGTTCAGTTGAACCCCAGCACTGAATCCGACTTGCAATCTTATGCAGGTGTCATCTACCTTGATAATGTCGAATTGGTTTCCTCCCAAGGTGAAACTGCCTATATCGATAATTTTGAACTTACAGCCAGTATAATCTCCTCCTCAGAAAAGCCCCTGAAAACCATGGTGACTGATCTGGACAGCGATGGAATTGTCGACATTATCACCCTCTTTGCCAACAGCAATCAACTAGGATTATACAATATACATGGTTTAAGCGATGCCAGTCAGGTCGGGGTTGTGCAAAAAGTGATTACCCTGCCGCCGGGAGATTTTGCCTCCCTCTGCCTCCTCGATCTCGAAAATGACGGAGATCCTGATATTTTCGCCGTCAATAGAAGTGGGCAGGACCGGATGCTGATGAATGACGGCAGCGGACATTTCACTGATATCACTCAACTTGCCTTGCCGGTGGACAACCACCCCGGACAGATGTGCCAAGTACACGATCTGGACAATGACGGCTTTGACGATATTGTTATAAGTTCAGGAGAATCCCTCCCCAGACTTTATCGCAACAGTGGCGAGCTTGGATTTTACGATTACACCCCCGGACTCAATACCCCGGGAGATTATTGGACAAGTTTTGCGGTTTCAGATACCGACCAGGACGGCGATCTTGATTTTATCGCTTATGTGAAAAATATCGGATTTCAACTGTATGTTCAGATAGAAGGTGAGGCGCTATGAAACACTTATTTTTATTGTTCGGTCTTTTACTTGCACTTGCAGCAATCGGCGGGTGCACTCAGAGCGAGCAACCCGAGGCAGAAGATTTTACTATTATCAGCCTGAGTAAACAAAATATTTACACCCGAATCATCAATTTCGGTCCCCAAAATAATTTGCTGGTTGCCAAACCGCTCCAAGTACCCCAGGGCATCACCATAATTCCTACCCATGAAACCCGCTATCTCGATCCAAAAGGCAAACTGCATACTCTTCCAGTGGATGAAAGCAAAATATTCAATGGAAAAATACTGAGTCTTGACGGAAAAACAGCCATAATCCTGATAGACAAAAAAAAGACAGCCCACATCTGGTTCCCTCGCTCGGGCAAGATCAGAAAACTTGTTGCTTCCGCAGCCCCCACCTTCGCCATTCACCAGGATACTGCCAAAGCCGTGTTCATGGTCGGCCAAATGCCTGAATACAAACCGGTACTAGTCGATTTGCACTTGGGAACAACCAAAGAGCTTGTTTCCAGAGCAACTCCCAGTTGGAGTCCGGTGTTTTCGCCTCAGGGTGACAAAATAATCTTTGTCTACTCTCCCGAAAGCTTCCCTGCACTTTATTCGGTGGATAGCAAAGGCCACAACCTCACCCAGCTCACTCAAAGGGGAATTACAGCCCAAACTGCCAGAACTTCGGGCCATCAACTGCAACCTTTCCCCACAGGAAATACTCAACCGGTGTGGATTGAAAACAGCCTCTACTTTAGCAAAGGAACCGATAATTTCCGTCTGCAATTGAATAACCTCACTCTGGAGCAAATCGAGTTTTCCGGTACTCTAATCAGAATTCCAGGCAAGGGAATTTTCAAAGTGGAAGAGGGCAAAACTCACCGCCTCGATCCCAATAAATTCAAACCCCGAAGGATTGAATTATGAAATATTCTGTTTTCTTTATCATTATCACCTCGTTTTTCACCTTCGGTTTTCCAATCAAGGCTGCCCGTTTCCGCAGACCCATGACCACCAGTGTTGGTGTAAACTACGGTTTTGACAACAACTATGGAGGTTCGGGCTGCACCGATTACGGTTGCGGCAGCGTCTGCTACGACGGCCACGGCGGCACCGATTTTCCTCTGGTGGTAGGCACTAACACAGTTGCTGCTGCTTCAGGCACAGTAATTGCCACCTATAACGGCTGTGACAACTATGGCTATATCAACAATCCCTGTGGAGGCTACTGCGGAAACTACGTAAGAATTGATCACGGCGGCGGGTATGTAACCTTGCACTGTCATCTCAAACTCAATTCTCTCACGGTTTCCACTGGACAAGCTGTCAACTGCGGCCAGAAAATCGGAGAAACCGCTTCTTCGGGCAGTTCAACCGGGCCCCATCTTCACTTTGGATTTTATCTTAGCGGCGTCAAACACGATCCCTTTGGTGGCTCCTGTTCCCAGGGCACCAGCTACTGGGTCAATCAAGGAAGTTACCCCCATCCAATCCCTTCAACCGAATGTGAATCCGTCTGTCAGTGCACTCCGGGGCAAACCCAAAGCACGGATTGTGGCAACTGCGGCACTCAAAACAGAACCTGCGGCTCCGACTGTCAGTGGGGCAACTGGAGTTCCTGCACAGGTCAGGGTATTTGCGCTCCAGGTCAAACCGAAACCAGAGACTGTTGTGACTGCGGCACCCAAACCAGAACCTGTGAAAACTCCTGCCAATGGAGCGAGTACGATTCCTGCCAGGGACCCGATCCCGACGGCGGCACTCAGGGGTGTAATACCGGAATTGAAGGTCTCTGCCAAGACGGCACTGTACGTTGTCTCGAAGGCTGTCTCGAATGTGAAAGCAATTGGGAACCTGTTGCAGAAACCTGTGATGATCGCGATGAAGACTGCAACGGAATTATCGATGATGGTTTTCCTGCCACCATGGGAAGCGAACCTCCAGATTATGCAGCCCGCCTGGTGGATATATCCTATCCCATCAGTACCAAGCGTGGCTCTACCTGCAAAATCTGGGTCGCCTTCGAGAACGTGGGACAACTGCCCTGGGAACCCGGGCAAATATGGCTTACTGCCTTAAGTGTACAAAACAATCAAACCAGTATTTTTCACGATCCTGAATCCTGGCATTCTTACGAAATTCCAAGCCTGGTCCAAAACCGCATCGCTCCGGGTGAACAAGTATTCCAGGAATTTAATCTCAAAATTCCTGCCGATTTTGAAGAAGAAACCATCACTGAAAGCTTTCAGTTGATGAATCCCGAAGGCTCGTTGCTGAAATGCCCCTCACCCATGTTCCAAATTTCCATAAACGCACTTAATGACAATGAAGCCAACACCGAGGTTTATTATCCGGATAATCCCAAAAACTCTACCTCCAATGCAAGTGACGGCTGCACCAGCGCTCCGGGCAGTTCATCCACCACCTTACCTCCCCTTCTAGTCCTCTTTTGTGTTTTCTTGCTTTTCAAAAAAATAAACTCTTGATTCAAAAGTTCATTTGCAGTTCTCTTGCTAAAAGGTAAGTACTTTATCAGCCTGCACTGTCCCCTTGGTCAATTGGCTCATTGTGCTGACTTGTACCCCGGCAAGCAAAGGCAGCTCGGCAATCCCTCTTGCCTGGGAACAACCGCCACAGGCTTTTACCTGCCCGCCCTGTTTAATGACAGATTTCAACATGCGCTCGATATTGTAATAACCTTGCGGTGTCTTTTGATTAGGCAAAGCACAGGTTACCGCATCTGCCAATAAAAAGAGATTAACCTCAACCCCGGCATGTTCTTTTTGCAGACTCATGGCCAGACGCAAAGCATTATAAGCCTTCTCTGTACCATAAGGAGCATCATTGATTATAATAAGAATATTCATAATTTTCTCCTTCAATAAATAGTTGCCGTCCCAGAATGTGGGTTTTTGTCTGGCGACGGAATTTTACCTCAGATGCACGGTGTTGAATCTTACACTAGTTTATTGAATTTTAGCGGACAAGTTCAACCCTTTTTTGATTCTTCCGTAAAATATACCTGATTTTTAATACAAAAAACCAAATAAATACAGAGGCATCTTTTGTCTGAAACCTGTTTCTACGGAATCAAGCACATAAAATGAGTCTTTACCTTCCGGCAATTGACCAGATGATTTGTTTTTCCCACCAATTTCAAACAAAAATTTACCATCTACAGCAAAATCACCCTGGCTTGGAATAGTTATCTGATGTTCTGCCCTTACCTGATTGGCGAAAAATGTCTCCCTCACAGTTCCTCTCATCTGTTGGCGTCCCCTGGCAGAAGAAAGCACATCTAACAGATTGGTGTTGTCCAAATAGACTTTTTCAGGTTTGCGCTCGCTGCGCAAACCTTTGCCTCCATGATGAACAGACATAATCAACCCTGCTTTGGTTAAATATTCCAGATAGTTGTAAATTGATTCTCTGGATACACGCAGATCTTTAGCCAATCTTGATATATTGGGGCTAAAAGGCTCAGAAGAAGCAATAATCCAAAGGAGCTTTTTTAAAACTACAGTTTTACCCGGAGTAATATTATAGATCTGAGGAATATCCGAAGTAATTATCTTGTCGATGATATTATCCATTTTCATCTTGAAGTCATCGCTCCCTTCCAGAAAAAAAGGATAGAACCCAAATTTGAGATAATCCTGAAAATGTTTCAAAACCTCAATCTCTCCAATGATTTTACCGGAATATTCCAGGTGATTGGCAAGGATATCGTTTAAAGTTAAAGATTTAAAAGAGGCTTTCAATTGCATGTTCAGGTATTCCCTGAAAGAAAGACCGTGGAGTTTATAAAAAAGAACCCTTCTCGATAAATCACCTTTACCAATATGCAATGCCGCCGATGAACTGCCGGAAACTATAATCTGCTTGTTTTTCCAGACATCAATTATGCTCTTCAATACTTGAGACCAATTTGGAAAACGATGAATTTCATCAATACAAAGAAGTTTGCCTCCAAATTTAAAATGTTGATCAGCTATTTTGTAGAGCCCGGTGGTTAAAACTTCCGGATGATCTCCGGCTATATACAAAGCTTCGTCGGAATTACCATATTTTTGGGCAATATGTTGAACAATCATGGTAGTTTTACCTGTTCCCCTGG
>JAQICJ010000053.1 GCA_027858615.1 Deltaproteobacteria bacterium | reverse complement strand
AAAATTGCTTTAATAACAACCGACTAACTAAATTTTCAAAATATAAACAAAAAGTATATCTAGAACTATATCCTGTTTTTGAAAAGTATGAATCCAAAAATAAAAGAAAAAACTTAGATGTAAATGGCAGATTTATATCAACCTCTTTTTATTTTAAGGACTAAACTCAGCAGCTTTAATCAAAAAAACAATCGTAGATGCTGTCATATGAAGAATATAGGATACCAAATAATCTGGTATTTCTTTTGCTTCTGTTCCAGCACCGTGTCCACTTAGCTTGTTTCTTGCGGTTGGAATACTGCTCTCTAATAACGATCTTAAGTTATTAAATTTACTTTGCCAAAATTTTGGAATTAACTCATTTTCAAAACATGTATTTATCAGTTTTTTTGCATTGAAGTTCTTAACTTCATTGTAGTTCTTACTTTCGCCCCATCCTTTTTGTTCACATATTATTTTCATCGTACTTTCAAAGGCTTTCAGGCATTCGTTTAATGCCTCTGCATTATTTCTCTTTCTGTAGTGAGCATGTGCTTTTAAGAACTCATTCTCTGCCCCTTCATAACCAGGTTGGTGTAATAACTTTAAAGCTGGTTTAACAGCTTCTTGATGAATAAGTTCAGAATCAACTCTTACTATTTTTCCACCCTCATACTTATAACCAACTCCATTCTCCCGAAAGCGAATATTTAGCTCTTCAATAGCATTGCCAACAACTTTTGAATTAATTAACCCACTATTTTGTAAACTCCCATCAATATATTGAAATACCAATTCTATCACATCTAAATTTTTTTCAACTTCTACTTCATTTTTTAAATTATCTTCAAGCTCTCTGTAGGACTTATTTAAACTTGCTCCTCCTCCTTTATGACCATTTAAAATTTCCACTCCATACTCTTTTTTTAAAATATTTACTATAGCCTTATAATTTGTTTCAATATCCAACCTTTGAGAATTATTCTCAAGTGGATCACCAATAATTTCTTTCCAAATATATATGATTTGATTTTTTAATTTAGATGGTATCTCATCATAATTGTAAACATCTGGTAACTCGCCTCTTCGTCGTTTTTGCCTTTTGGAATAAATGTCAATAATTGTCATAGATATCCTTTTAAATTACACAAACTTCCCTGTAAAATCTTCAAATGAATTTGTGACAGCAAACTCAACATCTTTGCCCAGAGCTTTAAAGTGTTCTTTACCACATTCGATCTTAGCTTTTTCAGTTGGGCGAAGAGCGTCAATGAGTAATGTGCCTTTGGTTTCAACAATAAAGTATAATTTTTCTTTTCCATCTACTTCAATCAGTACAGCCCAGTCGGGATTATAGGTTCCAAGGGGAGTATCAATTTTAAACCAACCAGGCAGTTTTGCATACAATTTAATGTTATCGCTATTCTCAAAAGCAACGGCAAACTTCTGTTCTATATCAGAGTCATACACCACATAATTATATACTGATTTTTTGCTTTCAATCATATTTTTCTTCAGGTATCCAAAAAGCTCGTTATCGCTGAAAAGTTCCTGTGCGTAATAACGGTCGTTACCAATCTTTTGATACTTGATGCCGTCCACTACAAAAAGACGCATCTGGTGCTTGATTATGTTTGAAACCTTTTCAACAAACTTTTGAGGGTTATCTTTAAATGATTCCAAGCGACCACTTTTGCTGATGATATTAACTATTGTTCGACGAGTAAGGTTGGTTTCACTCTGGAGGTAGGTAATAAGATCTGGTAAAGGAAAAGACCTGTCATTGTAAACACCAGCTATTTCCTTAACCTGTTCTGCATGAACGCCTCCCCTATCGATTTCAGTTATGGCTTTCCGGTAAATAAACCGGGCTTTTCCAACTTGAAGGTTGGCGCTGATCTCTTTTGCACATTTGTTTACAAGGGCTTCACAATCAAAATCTACCCTAAAGGTTGTCTTGTATTTGATCCTGTTCCATAGTTTTTTAAAATCTTCACTTAAGAATACAGCTTTGTTCAGTGACACTTTTTTCTTGTTATCACGATTTTTAATGTTGAGCTTACCTGAAACTTTCTTCAATATCGAAGAAATTTGATGGGTTTGGGGTATAAATTTCTCCGGAACTTTGAGCTCACCATTTTTCAAGGCAGTTTTCAAGGAATCTAGAACTTTCCCTTTACTGTCAATATACCCTTCGTTTTTAAGATGCTCCCAAATAGATTTGGAGGATTCAACTCCAAGGTATTCATTGTTGTAATCATCTTTTGGAACAACTATATTGGCGAAGAGGTGTTTATCTACCACTCCAAACTTGATCCCTTCTTCCTTTTCAATCTCTTTTTGAAGTTGCTTGGCAAATTGTTCATAGGACTCATTGGCCATGATTGTAAGTGTATTAACATCAAATCCGTGAACTCTCTCTCCCTCCTGATTCACTGCAATTCGAAGCCCCCGTCCAATTTCCTGCCTTTTCTTAATGAGAGAATTAGTTTCATTTAGGGTACAGATCTGGAAGACATTGGGGTTATCCCACCCTTCTTTCAGTGCTGAGTGGGAAAATATAAATTTCAACTTTGAGTCAAAGCTCAGCAACTTCTCTTTTTCCTTCATAATCAAGTTGTAAGCGTACTCATCTTTTTTTGCTTTTCCTGTCTTTGTTTCTGTAAATTTTTTCTTTCCAGCAGAGTCTTTTCTAGCAGATCTTCCTTTCATATCAATGGAAAAATACCCGTTATGTACCCCAGCTGCCGCGGTATCCAAATCTGCCCATTCAAATAAGGTATTATATTTGGGTTTTCGGATTGCTTTGGCATACTCCGCTTCAAACATTTTGGCGAATTTTCCCTTTTGTGGATACCCATCTCCATCGTACCAACGGTAGTTGGCCACCTTGTCAATGAAAAACAGACTGAGTACCTTTAGTCCCTGAGGTCGTAGTTGCTTCTCTTTATCCAGGTGCTCCTCGATAGTTTTACGAATTTGCCAGCGCTTGTATTTATCTGAATCAACTTCTCCGATAGCCTGCCCCAACTTCAATATCTCCGGCTTGCTGGTAAAACTTATGTATTCTTTTCCTTTTTCACAGTAGATATCCTCGATGATGTATCCATCATAAATATCACGACCTCCACTTTTTTCCAAAAGATCATAACCGCTTTTTACGGTTATGATCTTTCTTTTGATGTCACCATTTTTCTGACGATAGTCGATTTCGATTTTTGCCGAGATTGGGCTTTTCTTGTTGTTTACACTCAACAGTTTAATATAAGCTTTGTTATGGCTGTCCTTTACTTCAAATCCTGCCACTTCAATCTGCTTAACCAGTTTCTGCTCATAAGCATCTACTGAATCCAACTTGTAAAGCATATGGTGTTTATCCACATGGGTAGCTGAATAACGCATGGTACAAAGTGGATTTAGTGAACTAATAGCTTTTTTACTTTTATCAGTAGTATCCACACTTTGAGGCTCATCAATAATTACGATGGGGTTGGTTTCTTGTATATATTCAATAGGTTTGGCTCCAGCCATTCGATCATGAGAACGATGAATAATATTAGTTTTGTTTATCTTTTCAGGATTTTTAAAACTCTTATTAAAAGCATCAATATTGATTACCATTATCTGAATATCTGGACTGGTGGCAAAGTTTCTAACATTGGTAAGCTTTTGTGAATCGTAGATAAAATAATCATAATTAACATTTTCATATAGCTCTTTGAAATGTGTTTCTGTGATCTGAAGAGTCTTGTGAACACCTTCCTTGATAGCTATGGAAGGGACAACAATTATGAATTTTGTAAAACCATACAAGCGATTCATTTCAAAGATTGTCCGCAAGTAAACATAGGTTTTTCCGGTTCCGGTTTCCATCTCCACAGAAAGATGAATTCCTTCTTTTGAATTGAATGTTTCAGAAGGTGCTAGTCCGTTATGCAATTGAATTTTACGGATATTTTTATGTATATCTTCGTCTAACAATGTTATGCGACAATTAGAAATGCAGGATACGTCAATTAGAAATGCGTGATGCGACAATTAGAATTTATGATGAAAATCATTAGCAGAGAAATTTGGGTATAATTCAATCAGTTGTTAGA
>JAQICJ010000025.1 GCA_027858615.1 Deltaproteobacteria bacterium | reverse complement strand
AAGGAAAAGAAACTGAAAAAAAACCCGGCAATTTTTTTTTTAGCAAAAAATTATTCATTTTTTCAGGCTGGAGTTTGATATTTTCTTTAAAACATAAAGTGTATACTGCTTGAAACTGTGAAATTTTCTGTTGTCTGGGCAAATATTTCATCATCAGATTTTAATCCTGTCTTTTCTGAAAACAAGTTTAAGAATATAGGCATTCTAATATTTATGTATCGACCTTTTCACATATTTTTTTAGAATGTGTTAAGAATTTCGGTCTGAAAAATTGACCGAAGAGCGATCTCGAGTAGATTTGATCACATGGAAAACTTAATTGATCAGTTTCTGTTTCATCTGGAAATCGAAAAAGGTAGAGCCAGAAAAACAATTGAAAACTATGCCAGAGATCTGGGCAAATTTCTTAATTATTGTAAAAAACACAAGTGTAATCTGAAAAAATTCAGTCGCCAGGATGCCCAGGATTTCATAACAACCATCTCTCGCCAAATAAACAATCGCAGTACCGCCCGCTGTTTATCTGCTATCAAAGGTTTTTTTAAATTTCTGGAAAAGGAAAAATTAATTGAAACAAATCCCTTCAGTCGCATTAAAACGCCCCGGTTCGGCAAACCCCTGCCCAAAACAGTTTCCTTAATCAAAATCAATAATATTCTTGATATCATTCCTGATACTCATCGGGGACAAAGAGACAGAGCAATGATCGAACTTTTGTATGCAACCGGTCTCAGAGTTTCAGAACTTGTCTCCCTCAAAGTTACCAGTTTGAATTTTGAAAATAATCTGCTTCTGACTCTGGGTAAAGGCAGCAAGGAAAGATTTGTCCCCTTCGGTCGTTCTGCCCGCAAGGCAATTATGACCTATCTTGAAACAAGCAGAAATTTTTTTATTAAAAAATATCCAGATTCTCCTTGGCTTTTTCCAGGTAGAAAAGGACAACATTTCAGCCGTCAGGGTTTTTGGAAAATATTAAATTGCTATGGGAAAAAAGCCGGGATAAACACCAAAATCACTCCCCACAGTCTGCGTCACTCTTTTGCCACCCATATTCTACGCAACGGAGGAGATATCCGCACTGTCCAGGCAATGCTCGGACACGAGGATCTGTCAACTACTCAAATTTATACAAAACTGGCCAATAAGGATATTGTCTCAGCCCACCAGAAATTTCACCCCCGCAACTGATTTTTCATTTTTAACAACATCCAAACAACTGAAATAAATTAATAATTCTTATTAATTATGAGATTTCTAGAAAAGCTGGCTTTGGACTTGTCTCTGGCAGTTAGCGAAATGATATTGGTTTTGTCGTAAACTTTGACCTTTATTTTAAAGGATCTTTTTTGCTTATTGCCAAATGATCTGTAAAATATTTTTCTTCCGACTATTTTCTTTTCCGCATTGACAAGTTTGAGATAAAGATCCCGAATTCCATCTTTGTCCTCTATGGAGCCGGTGATTTCAACCTCATTTTTCCGGGTAAGAACCGCAGAAGTCGCCAGAATCAAGTTAGGGGGAGAATATGTCCAGGGATAATTGACTTTTTTCCTGTAGCGTCGCCATTGGGAACGCACCGACATGGATAAAGTTGATTTTTGCAAACCCGTGTCAGCCTTGATCCAGGCAAAAGTTTGGCGAGTAGCTGGAATCTGCACTTTCAGGTACCCATTCATTTGTGACATAACTTTGACCGCAGTTCCCTGCTTGATTTCAACAAATTTTTTCTGTTGATCGAGCCAGGGAACATCATATCCAGTGGTATTTTTTTGCAGTTTTTGCCATTTTTCTCCCATTTTTTTAATTTTGGGCCTTGCTTTGAACTGGCGGTGAATCTTCCAATCCAATTCAATTTTGTTACCGTAAATACAATCGTTGTAAATGAGTTTCAAATCCCACAATTTAGGACCGGTTAGCTTCCTGGCTTTAATCTTGAATACAACTTTTCTGGTTTTACCTGGTTTGAGATTGCTCAAAATAGCTCTGCTTTTAATGAAATCAATTTGATTTCCGGTAAGATTTTTAAGAGTCATTCTGGCTTCACCGGTTTCACCTTTTCCAACATTTTTAACTTTAACGATAAATTTTCCGGTTTCACCCTTTTCCAACACTCCATCCTGGTTGATATCATCTATAAATCTGTAATTTAGATTTATGCGAGGATCCTGATTGCCTTTGATTTTGAGCCGACTGGAAGCTGAACCCTTGATTTTTGCAAGGTGGGACCAGAGATTTACTTTCAATGCATCAACCCTTGCAGAAACTCCCTGAGGGATTTTGACCATTGTTTTATGAGTAAGAGAAGAGGAGGGCTTGAGCTTTCCAAAAATAATTTCATAATTGTCCAGACGGGGATTGGTAGAATGCAAAACCGCCCGTAGACGATATACGGGGAATTTTCCCTGATTGGTAACCTTAACTTTTACCTTCAGCCAGTCACCAGCTCTGGTTGTTTTGGTTGCAGGCAAAATATCTATCTTCAAGTTTTCATTCTTTTTGTAGGGTCCTTTTTTCCAATCAACGCCCTGTTTTGCAAGATAATTTACTATTCTGGAATCTTCTTGTTTTTTAATTCTTTTGATAAAATTGCCATATTTCTTGAGCATTACCATTCTGCCTGCTTTTTTATCCTGAAGAGCAGCAAGCAGCTTGGCAGCAACTCTGGAAGTGGAATCCTCGCTTAATTTGATGTCTTCATAAATGCTCAAATCATCGGAATCTACTCCACAATAATTGCAGATAAAATCTTTCTTAGGTGAGGGTTTTATCAGTGACCAGATTTTGAAATAAGATTTCATCAATTTGGTTTTATGATGTGCCTGCAGGGAGGATTTCAAGAAAGATTCGCGATATTTTTTAAGGGTGGATATATAGTAATTAATCTCTCTGTTTTTGTTAAAATTACGCAGATCAACATTTTTAACATGAATGTCCGGAATAATTCCTCTTCCTTGAATAGATGCATCTCCATAGGTAAGATATTGGGAGATAGTTATTTTCAGAGCTCCTCCACCTGGAAATTCTATAACATCCTGAACACTTCCCTTGCCAAAAGTTCTGTTCCCGGCAATCAATGCTCTATTGGAATATTTGAGAGAACCGGCTACAATTTCAGAAGCACTGGCCGATTTTTCATTTACCAAAACCACCAGGGGACCATCGTAGATAGTACTCGAAGAATCAGCTCTTTTTTCAATTCTGAGGTGTTTACTGCGGTGTTTTGCCACCTGAGACACAATAGTTCCGCTTTTCATAAAATAATTGGAAATATTTATGGCTGCACTCAATAATCCTCCCCCATTATTTCTCAGATCGAGAATTATCCCTGATACCTTCTGTTTAATCATTTCTTTCAAAGCACTTTTCATCTGCCGGGAAGTAGGCATCTGGAAGGATTTAACTTGAATATAACCGATTTTCTTGTTGTTTCTCTTGATAATTTTTGTCTTGATTGAATCAAAGGAGATGGATTTTCTCATCAAGGTAAGCTTGAAAGGGGATCTGTTTTTGCGTTTAACTAAAATAGTAACATCTGTGGCCGGTTCTCCTCTCAGTCTTTTGACAGCATCATTCAAACTGAGATTATCTGTAGATTCTCCATCAATCTCCAAAATCTTGTCCCCGGACTTTATTTTTTTTCGGTAGGCCGGCGTATCCTTGAGCACGCTGATAACACTCAAGCGACCGGAACACATGGATACTACTATTCCCAATCCGCCAAAGGCACCAGAATGATGAATTTTCATTTCCTTGTAATATTCAGGGGTGAGAAAATTAGTATGTGGATCAAGGGTTTCCAACATTCCTGCAATAACAGCGTGTTCAATTTTCTTCAAATCAACATCTGCAGGCAAGTGTTTTTTGAGAAAATTAAATACTTGGGAAAACCTGATTATCAAAAAATAGGGAGAACCCAGTTTGCGGTCAAGATTGAGTTTATGGTTATCAGCCAAAACTTCGATAGTTGATTTTTTCTTTCTGATCATTATTTCCGGAATATTTTTAGCTGCGGATTCAAGACCGGAGATAAGCATTTTTTCGGGATCGATTCTGGATGGATCAAGATATTTCTGAACTACATAAAGAATTGAAAATTTGAGATCCAGTAAATTGTCCTCTTTTTTGGCAGCAGGCTGCTTGCTTTTTTGTTCTTTTGTCTTGGAAACTGCATCGATACAACGAGTATTACTGATTAAAATTAAAAACAGTAAAAAATATTTGCGCATTCTTATCTCCCAAATAAAGAATTTTAAATTGGATACCTCTAGGCTTGGAAAAACTGATAACCAGGTTTGCGTCTAGATTATTCCACCCTGAACCTGAGCAGGCAAAATGGGGGTTTGGTCATGAGCCTGAATTGGACTGTCAAGTTAACAAACAGACCGCGGATACACGCATTACATATCTTGTGGTTATGCTGAAGCTATTGTTCAATTTCAACTTTGGTACCCCTGAAGGCAACTATCCTGTTTCAAAAAAGGGTATTTGTCTGAATACAAAATTTTGCCTCATCGCTTTTTTTGTAACCTCATATCTGTAAAGTTACGCCACACATCTGAAGCAAACTTATTACCCGATCAAACACCATTTCTGAAATGGGAATCAGTTAATTCTATCTAATTTTTGATTTGATAAAAGATTTTAACTCTCTCAGAACCTTGTTATTTTTTCCGAGAGGTTTTGCTTTGTATCCTCTGATTTCATCTTCCAGTTCGCGATCAAACTGTTCCATACTGCCAGGTTCGTCTAATACTGTATCAGCATTGCGGTTTCTGATTTTTTGTTCAGGAAGTTCATTGACATAAAGATTGAATCGCTCTTTGAGTTCATCAAGGATTTCATCTACAAGTTCCGCATCTGCTGCTAGTTGTTTAAATCTGTCATTGACATCAGGAACACCGGCTTTCACAGCATTGCGACAGGAAACTCTCATGACAAAAGCATCATCAAGTACACCGATACCACCCATATAATCGGGTATAATATCAACTTTTCTCAGAAGATAAGATAAACCGCCAATAATATGTTTTTGTGCATCTCTGGAGATGTCATCGGAATCGATTTGGTTGCGCATTATCTTTGCGTCATCAACCAGAGTTTTTACCCATCCATCCAATTTTTCTAATATTTCACTACTATTCATTTAATAACCTCTCATGCAGTATTTAAGTCTCACCTTAATAAAAAAATTATAATTATCGTACCCGAATTTTCAGTTACATTTCAATTCAGGTCAGATTGACAATACTTTATTTTTGCAACAAATACAATGACACTTATTTAGTTCCCTTTCCCAGAATGGGGGTTATTGACTGGGATTTAAGTTGAATTGAGATGCGCCCAGTAACTTCCCAAACATAGTTGATACTATTTCAAGAAGTTATGACAAAGCAGATCAAATCAAATTCCGAGTTCCAAGCGATGACCTTACTTTTTGGGTTGGGAACTATTTAGTTCATTTTTTGCAATATTTGAAACCCGAAAAACTATCAGTGAATTTTCAGAAGATCTTCTTTGGTAAAATTGTGAGGAAAGAGCTCACTCAGTTTGTACTTCAGGGTTTCACCCTTTTCATTTACAAGAAATACAGGGATGTCCCCACTGGAAAATTCTGAAATAACCTGAAGGCATAAACCGCAGGGGACAGCAGGAGGACTGGAACTGGTAGCGATAGCAATCCCTTTGATTTTAACCGTATTACCTTCCCTGGATACTGCTTGAAAGATAGCATTTCTTTCGGCACAGATAGTGGCTCCATATGAACTGTTTTCTACATTTACACCTGAATATACAGAAGTCTGTGTTTCAATTGCTGCTCCAACTTTGAACCCTGAATAGGGTGCATAAGCATTTTTTCTGATTTTCAAGGCTGCGGCCACAAGTTTTTTTTGCACAGATTATTTTTATTCCTTCCACGAATTGAAATTCTGGATAAACATCTGCAACAACATGACCAGATAGTTTTTCCTGTCATATAAACTCAACAATTCATTGAGATTTTTAATCACTTCATGTTCTCGATAAGGTTTAATGAAAAAACCGAGAATATTTTTTCGAAGAGCTCCGACAGCATCTTCAGATTCGGTAAATGAAACGGTGAGAATAGGGATGATTCCGGGATATTCCATTTTCAAACTGGAAAGAAAAGAAATTCCTTGTGTCTCTGAACTGCCGGCAGGCCTGGGCTCGGCTATAACCAAAGAATAATTACTGTTTTTTTTGATTTTGTCTTCGGCTTCCCGGAGGCTGGCAACCAGATCACATTTACAACCAATATTAATTAAAATATTCTGCAATTCTTTGGCTGAATCCTGATTGGAATCCAATATCAGAGCTGAAAATCCCTTGCTTTCGCCCTTTAAATCCTGTGGCAACTTGTCAATGAAATTATCTACCAAGTTTTGAAGAGATTCTAATTCGTTAGTCTTAGTCATATAAACACCTGATGTTAAAGCATATTCTCAGATAATGGCATTGTTGCAAAATGGATTATCGGCCTCCCTGTAAAAACAGGAATTTTTTGAAACAATGTCTGAAAACAAAGAAAATTTTCCAAAACAAAATGCCTGAAAACTACTGAAATGAACAGGAAGTAATGCCGCCAAGCATTTGCCTGTAACTGAACAATTTATATCATATCATTGCAGATAAGAGGATAAGTTAAAAGCAAAAAAAATCAAGAGCAACTTTCTTGATTATCCCTGCCTGTCAATAATTTTATTTTTGATACCAATTATGGTTTGGGGGTGATTTTGTAAAAATAATCTCAGAAAAAAAGCGCCCCCGGGGCGACTCGAACACCCGACAAACGGTTTAGGAAACCGCTGCTCTATCCACCTGAGCTACGGGGGCAAAAAACCCACAGTTGATCAGAAAATGACCAATAACAATGGATTTATCTAAGATTTACTCTTCTTTGTTTGCCTCGGCAATTATCTTTTCTGCCAGTTCATTAGGTACCTTTTCATAGTGGTCATATTTCATAGTAAAGGAACCTCGACCTGAAGTCATGGATTCAAGATCGGCACTATAGCGTTGAATATTGGAAAGGGGAACCAGTGCTTCAATGGTTACATTTTTACCTTTTTGCTTGGATCCCATGGGACGCCCCCTCTTGGAAGTAATATCGCCCATGATTGTTCCCATGTAGTCCTGAGGTACAGTAACCTCCATATAATAGATGGGCTCAAGCAATACGGGTTTAGCTTTATTTACAGCCTGCTGAAAACCTTTGGAACCAGCCATCTGGAAAGCAGCATCAGATGAATCTACATCATGATATTTACCATCACTGAGATCAACTTTTACATTAATAACCGGATAACCTGCAATAACACCTCTGGCCATCCTGTCTATAATTCCTTTTTCAACTGATGGGATCCATTGTCTTGGGATGGAACCACCAAAGATATTATTTTCAAAGATAAATTCTTCTTCGGTATCCATTGGCAAAGGTTCAAGCTGGATGTAGCACACACCAAACTGCCCGCGACCACCGGATTGTTTTTTATGTTTACCCTCGGTAACGGGGGATTTCTTAGTAATGGTTTCCCTGTAGGGGATTTTGGGGAAAGTTGTTGTAACTTCAACTTTGGCGACCTTGAGTTTTTCTATTGTTGTATCAAGTTGAATCTGACCCATTCCTCCAAGCAGCAATTCACTGAAGTTTGGATCTCTCCAGGTTTTAAGTGAAGGATCTGCACCGACTATATCGGATAGTTTGGTACTGAGTTTATCTTCATCTGATTTTGATTTGGGATGAACAGCTATGATGGAAACCGGTTCAGGCGATTCAGGAAGATCAAAAATTACCGGCTTGGAATCAGTGGCAAAACTATCTCTGGTACCTGTATATTTAAGTTTGGCAACTGCACCAATATCACCTGCAGCCAGATAGTCTGCATTGTCTCTTTTTTCCCCGTTCAAGAAGTAGATCTGGTTGAAACGCTCACTCTGTCTGGAAGCAGGATTGAAAAATTCGTTGTTGTCATCGATTTTCCCGCTAACGATTCTGAAAATAACTATATTGCCAATATCGGAGTTGAAAGTCTTGAAAACTATGCCTGAGAAAAAATCATCTTTGGCTGATACTACAACTTCTTCATCATTCATTTTGCCTTTGAATTCATGATATTCAGGAGAAGGACAACTCTCTACAATGAAATCAAGGAAAGGTTCTATTCCAATCAGCCTTTTGGCACTGCCACAAAGGATTGGAATAATTTCGTTGTTTCTTACAGCAACAGGAAAGGCTTTTTTGATATCTTCACTGGTAAGTTCCAAGGTTTCCAGATATTTTTCCAAAAGTTCTTCATCACTTTCGGCTACCATTTCCATTAATTCTTCCTGGGCACTTTCTACTTTGTCTTCGAGTTCAGAAGGAATATCAATTTCTTCCATCTTTTCATTGTCGAATTTATAGGCTTTGCCGCTGAGCAGACTTACAACACCATTGAAACCCTGTTCTTTGCCAATTGGGAGCATAATCGGAGTAGCCTTGCGATCAAGGGTATCTTTGATGTCGGCAATTGTACTTTCCCAATTTGCTCTGTCTTTATCCATTCCGGTAACGAAAACAAGACGTGGCAAATCAGCTTCCACCGCGAAAGACCAGACCTTTTCGGTACCAACCTGAACCCCACTGGTGGGATCTACAAGAACAGCGACAACATCACTTATTTCTGTGGCCAGCCTGGTATCGTAAAGAAAATCACTGGCTCCAGGTGTGTCCAATAAGTTAATTTTATGTTTTTTCCATTCAAAATTTGCAACTGAGGTACTTACTGTAAGATGCTTCTTTTGTTCAATTTCACCAAAATCCAGCATTGAGGTTTCATCGTCAACACTTCCAAATCTGGTTGAAACTCCTGCTTTATATAAAAGAGCCTCTCCCATAGTTGTTTTACCGACACCTCTTTGACCAACTAATACTACATTACGAATTTTTGCTGTCTCAACTTTTTTCATTACAACCTCTAATTTTGATGAATTAAAAACTACTGGAAACTGATTACGTGCCTGTAATTTTATAGAAAAATCAGCATAAACTGTTTGTCTATCCATCTGGAAAACAGGCCGGATTGTTGTATTTGATTCTTGAATAACAAAGAACCAGGGTACAAAATCAAAAAAAATCACTTCTTTTGATAAAAACACATAAAGCCGTTGTATAAAACACACCGACCCAATAATCAAGCTGAATTTCTGGCTCAAAGGGAAATTTTCATTGCTTAATCAATCTTTAATCCATTTATTTTAAATTTCCTGAGATGGGAATCGTATTTAAATGCTAAAAGAATTTGTATTGCAAAATTAATGCAATTTTATTAGTGTAGTCATTGTTAATGTGGGTGAAACTTTCAAAAACACCTGCATTTACTTATCTGTCGGGAGTTCCAATTAGGATTTTTTGCCTTGATTGGAACAAATTTTTTAACACTTCATTTCTGATTTTTTTTTTCAAGTCTGAAACAGGCTTCATTTTACTGATTTCAGGATAGGGAAATTTTTCATTAAAATAACCGGTCAGTCTGTTACAATAATTGGTTAATCAACTTTTTTTATTGCATCAAATGTCCAATAAAAGTGATTCCAAGTGGAGGTATCTTCAATGTCAATGTCGTCTTGTAAAACTCTATTCTTTTTGCTTACTGCTACTCTGACTTTTTCCCTTTTCAGTTGTTCAAAAAAATCAGCCAACAGTGACAGCAACACCCAAAACCAGACCACAAAAAAAAATAAAACTGAAGACAAAGAGCAACTTACTGATAAAACAAAGATTGATCCCAAAAACAAAACAGACCATCCTCCTTGTCCCAATTCCGGCAAACACCAAGACTGTCCCCATGCAAAAAAACATGAAAAGCACAATCACCATGCTGAAAACAACAACCACAAAGGTTGTCCCAATGTTGGGAAAGTTCATGAAAATTGCCCCCATTCCCAAAAAAAAAAGCATTAGTCTACTTTTCCCGAAAAATAACACCTGATTCAGTTGTAAAAATTTTTGAAAAAGTAAAAAGCGGGGTCAAAGGCAAAATCGGATTCAAGGTTCATTTTGGTGAAACTAACAATATCACAGCCCTCAAACCATCTCTTCCCGAAAAGCTGGTTAAAAAGCTCAATGCCACCCTGATTGAAACCAATGTTCTTTATGTGAGCAAAAGAAGATATACTAAAAGTCACATCAAATTGGCAAAAGACAAAGGCTGGACTTATGCTCCAATCCACATTCTCGACTCCGACGGACAGCTTGAACTTCCGGTAAATTTCAAGCACTTTTCAAAAATTCGTGTAGGCAAAGGCATTAAGAAATATGATTCTCTTGTAATTTTTTCTCATTTCAAAGGTCACACCAGTGCCGGTTTTGGCGGAGCAATAAAAAACGTATCCATGGGACTTGCCTCCATTGGTGGAAAGATGAAAATGCATGCCTCAGATGTTCCCAGAATCAATAATCCAGACAAATGCATCAAATGCAAGAAATATGTTAAGGCCTGTCCGGCTGATGCCATAACAATTGGCCCCCTGAAAATAGACAAGAAAAAATGTATTGGCTGTGGCAGCTGTATTGGAGTCTGTCCACTAGAACTGTTCAAAGTTCCCTGGAGCTCAACCAAAAAGAATATTTTCCATGAAAGACTGGTGGAATACGCCAAAGGAATGGTTGATTACAAACCCATGGTATTTATTAATGTGCTCAAAAATATTACTCCGGCTTGTGATTGCAAAAGAACTCCCCAAAAACCATTCACTGCAGATATTGGTATTCTTGCTTCCACAGATATTCTGGCAATAGATAAAGCCTCCTTTGATCTGGTCAACAAAAAACATGGATGCAAAGACTGCTTTAAAAAATTCACCGGAGTCAGTCCCAAAGTTCAATTCATCTACGGAGAGAAAATCAAAATCGGTACCACCAAATACAAACTTGTAGATATCGATCAAAAGTAGAAACCCTCAAGGGAATCAAAAAATCTGATTAATGATTGTAGATTGTGACAGGGGAACCTGATAGTTCAGACAGGACAAGAGGAGAAAACTGGATGGATTAGGGAATAAAAATTACCGTTATTTGCTGACAGAATTACAAATAGCCTGCAGAGTTTTGGCTGCGGCAAGAGTTTTGGCATTGGTATGGCAAGAATAATCTTTTCCGTCTATCTGAAACATTCTTGAATATACATATTTTGGCTGCCCGTTTAAAGTCGCTTCATACATAATCTCATAAGTTTTTTTCTCACCTTTTTTTACAATCCATTTTTTAAATTTAATGATTTGACCAGCCTTGATTTTTTTGATGTATGGTTCAAATTCTTTATCTGTGAGCAATCTCTTTTTGATTGCCATGGTTGAACCAAGTGCTGAAACAGAATGGGCACCGGCAATAATTGATTTTTTAACTTCAGTTCCCTTGGGAAGTTTGACTTTGAGTTTCAAAAGAGGCAGTTCTGCGGTTTTTTCCAATTTCAGTACTTTTACTTCCTTCTTTTCTTCTTTTTTCTTTGCTACTTCTTTTTTCTTACCAGCTTTGTCCTTGTCTTTGGCTTCAGTTGTTTTTTTGCTGTCTTTTTTGTTTTCATCTTTTTTCTCCTCACTTTTGCTGCAGGCTGAGAAAGCGAAAACCATTGTTATTATTGTAAGAAAAAGTTTTTTCTTCATTTTTTACTCCTAAAGAACTAGTTAGTTTCCGTCCCAAGAAGGAAGGTATTCGCTTGAACATGGAATTTTACTTCATCTGTTTTGTCGTAACTTATTGAAATAGTGTCAACTATGTCTGCGAAGTTACTACACACATCTGAGGCAAACTTCTTATCCAGTCAAAAACCTCACATCTTGGGATGGAAACTAGTTAAAGGGTTAAACAGGATAGGTAAATAATAATGTCTGCATTATCAACAAAAAGTGATTTGTGTCAAGGAGTCAGTTTTCACATCTGCTCAACTGCGAGATCTTTTCAATATTTGTGAAATTTATTTTGTGTTTTGAAAAAATAGAGAGGGTTTGCTTTGATCCGATTGGGGATAAATTAATTTACCGTGTAATTGTAATAGATCTTTACAGCTTTGGAGTCCATTAACTGAACTGGATTTGTACCTGGTATTCCCTGTGGGATAATTGACCCCAGTTTGTTGAAATATTTTTTCCAGATTCTATAGCTTTTGCTTGATTTTTCACCAAAAAACATGGGACGACGGGGAAAGATTCTGTAACCTTTTGCTGCAAATGAATCACTTATTAATTCGCTGCAATAATAAGCCCCATTGGCAGGTAGAAAATATTTGTCATAAGGTTTTCCCAGGCGGGCTCTCATTTCTTCAAGTACAAAGGGAAGAGCTCCAGTGTATCTTTGGATAACTCTACCTGCCAGTATTTTAGCTTTTCCTCCTGAATTCACGGATCTTTCCACAAATTTTGCAAATTTGATTCTTTTTACCTTTTTGTAGGCTTCGATCAGAATAATTTCAGGTTTCACCCGCTCCACAACAGCCACATGGTTTATGTCAGGATATCCTTTTTTGGCAGTAGATTTTGCAATGGCAGTACAAAGATCTCCACATTCAATTTTCTGAAAAATCAAATCACCTTTTTTGATTTTACCAGGCAGACTGGAAGGGTAAATTTTCGACTTGCAACCTGCTGCCCAGGAAAGAAAAAATAGAATCAACAATGGTTTCATAATTCTGTTTGACATATAGATCCTCGAAAAAATAATATGTTCAGGACAAATTAGTTTGAAGACTAATACAGATTTTTTTCTAAAGAAAGGTGAATTTTCCCTTAATCATAAATTGCAATTTTTCTTAAAATTTTATACACATTAGTATAGTTCCCATTTCAGAATGGCATTTTTGACTGAGACTGAAGTTGCAAAAATTTTAATAAATACTGTTTAAAAAAATACCTTTGGAGGTAATATGCTTGATCAAACTATTCTTCCCCTCATCAAAGAAATAGATTCTCAAATTTTTGACCTGGTAGTAAATGAAGAATCCCGGCAACACGAACAATTACGCCTGATTCCGTCCGAAAATTATGCATCCCCAGCAGTTAAAGCTGCTTTGGCAACTTCTTTTACCAACAAATATGGCGAAGGTTATCCCCGACGACGATATTATCAGGGACAAATCAACACTGACAAACTTGAAACTCTGGTAGTTGAAAGGGCAAAAGAAATATTCAACTATCCCTATGCAAATGTTCAGGCTCTTTCAGGAGCTCCCGCCAACCTTGCTGTCTACACCGCATTCATGAAGCCCTTTGCCGGAAAAATCATGGCACTTAAACTCGATCATGGTGGACATCTCACCCATGGCAGCCCGGTGAGTGTAACCGGAAAATGGTTTGAAATCTCCTCATATGGATGCGATGAAAGCGATCTGATTGATATGGAAGCAGTACGCAAACAAGCTCTGGAATTCAAACCTGATATTCTTGTCTGTGGTTATACTGCTTATCCCAGGACAGTTGATTTCAAGGGATTTTCCGAAATAGCCGCCGAAGTTGGTGCCATCACTCTCGCCGACATCTCGCATATTGCTGGACTGGTGGCCGCTGGCGCTCATCCTTCCCCGGCACCTTATATCGATGTCGTCACTTTCACTACCCACAAAACCTTGAGAGGACCCCGAGGCGCAATTATTCTCAGCAAAAACGAAGAACATGCAAAACTGATAGACAAAGCTGTATTCCCAGGACTGCAAGGCGGTCCTCACTTTAATACAATTGCAGCTATTGGTGTTGCTCTCGAAGAAGCAAAAACCGATAAATACAAAAACTACTGCCAACAAATAGTCAAAAATGCTCAAGCCATGAGCAATGAATTCAACAATAAAGGTTATCATGTTACCTCTGGAGGTACCGATAACCACCTTCTCCTCATTGATGTACGCAAATCCTCCAAACTACCCGGCAAAAGAGTGGCCCGTTCCCTGGAAAAAGTTGGAATTATCTGCAATTTCAACACTGTTCCCAACGCTTCCAAAAGACAAAAACCTCTTTATCCCGACGGAATTCGTCTTGGAACCCCTGCCTTGACTACCCGCGGCATGCAAGAGGACGAAATGAAAACCACAGTTGAATTAATAGATAAAACCATCAAAAATATAAGAACAGGCAAAATTCCCAAGGGGGAAAGTGTCTGGAAAAACCATGAACTGGTCGATTCTATCGAAACTGAAGTAAAAAAACTTGCAACTTCATTTCCAACTTTTGAATGGTAATTACTATGACTAGAGCACTGATAATCGTACTTGACAGTGTAGGCATCGGCGCAGCTCCGGACGCGGAAAAATATGGAGACAAAGGCTCAGATACCCTCGGCCACATAGCTCAAGCCTACAAAAACAATAATCTTAACTTTTCCCTTCCCCAGCTCGCATCCTGGGGACTCGATCAACTGAAACCCAATGTTTACGAGGGAAAAATCAAGCAATACAAAGCTTCCAGCGCCACTTTGATTCCTGAAAGCAAAGGCAAAGACACCACTACCGGACATTGGGAAATGGCCGGAGTAATATTGGAAGAACCTTTTTCTACCTTCCCCGACGGTTTTTCCAAAGAATTACTGGATCGTCTCTCCCAGGAAACCGGTTACAATTTTATCGGCAACAAAGCAGCATCCGGCACTGTAATCATTGAAGAACTGGGGACTGAACACCTGCAGAAAAAAGCTCCCATCATCTATACAAGTGCTGACAGTGTTCTTCAAATCGCTGCCCATGAAAGTATTTTTCCAATTGATGAACTTTACAGAATTTGTGAAATTGCTCGCAAAATCTCCGACGACTACCGTATAGGTAGAGTTATTGCCAGACCCTTCGCAGGAGAACCAGGCAATTTCAAGCGCACAGTCAGACGTCATGACTACTCCATGGATCCTCCTCGTAACATCCTGAATATTCTGCAAGATAACAATATCCCAGTTACAGGTATCGGCAAGATCAAAGATATTTTCAATGGCAGCGGGGTTGGAGATTCTCTTAAAATTGAAGGTAATACCCATGGCATCGAAGTTACTCACCAAATATGGAAAGATTTCAAAGAAGGTCTGCTTTTTGTAAACCTGGTAGATTTTGACATGCTTTATGGACATCGCAACAAGTGGAAAGAGTATGGAGCCGCACTCATGGAATTTGATAGTTTCCTTCCTTCTCTTGAAACTATCTGTAAAAAAGATGACTTGATCATCATCACAGCCGATCACGGCAATGATCCAACTTTCCCCGGTACAGATCACAACCGGGAAAATGTCCCTGCCCTCATTTATCAACCAGAAAAAAACATCAAACATCACGGCAACTTGAATTCATTTGCTGTTATTGCAGCTTCTCTGGCGAAACATTTCGGCGTTGAATACAATGGTCCAGGCAAATCTTTCCTCTGAACCAAGATTGCCTGCTTTTGTTCAACTTTCTAGTTCCCAGCCCTTCCATTTGAAAAATTATTAAATTGAATTGGGATTTTATAAAATTATTGACTATAATATTATTATGCTCGAAACTCGATTATATCCAGAGGTGAATTATGTTAAAAAATATCAAAAAAATTGCTGCCGGCACTCTCTCACTCGGAACTACTGTCTTGATGGCCGCTTGTTACGGACCCACCCGCCCCATGAG
>JAQICJ010000009.1 GCA_027858615.1 Deltaproteobacteria bacterium | reverse complement strand
CAAACCACCTTAAGCTGCAATTGATAATAACAATTGTGGTGAGCGTTAAGGAAAAGGCGGAATGAATTCCGCAAGGTGTGAGCAAAGGAGATGAATACAAGTGAACCATCGATGAAGTGTCGATAATTTCAACCGATGTCAAAACCAGGGTCTCGACATCATCTTGGGACAAATCAGACGGACACCTGAGTTCTGGTCTGGTGGCAACCGGCATACAGATGGCATGAACTTTGTTCAGGCGCTGATACGGAACTTGGGAAGCTGTCGCCCGATGTCAAGGAAGCGATTCAAGTAGAGAACTTGCAAGAATCTGAGTACCGAAGCGGAGTACAGTGGCGGAGTCAGACATAGTAGCGTTGAGACTGCTGTAATGGCAGAGGAGCCAAGGCATGACCTTATTCGGTCAAGGAGACAACTGTATAGCAGGAAGATCTTCTTTCATAGACCAAACCTATTTAGGAGTGTTCCTGAAAGGTGGAGAATAAAATGAGCCGTATGAAGCGAGAGTTTCACGTACGGTTCTGTGAGAGCCTGAGGGGGAAGTTCCCTCGGGCCACTCGACGCTGAGTAAAAAGAGTCTATTATAGAGGGTGTGATTTTAATTCCACAATAGTTTTTTGAATTGAGTTCCAGAAAAGACTATTGACAACCCCCATATTAACCATCACATGCTTTATTACTTTGTTTACAAACTGGATCGCCTTTACAAATTTCATCACACCTTTTTTCTTGATCATGGCAGTTTTTCAAAAGGTGGAAAATCATAACAATTACAAAAAAGCTGTATCCTGATAAATTATTCTTTTTCTCTCCCATTTATGATTATTTTCTTGTTTACAAATCTTGTTTACAAAATGGTTTTAAATGCATTTCCATTTTTTTATTATCTATTTAGGATTTACATAAAGTTAAAAATTTTTTTACTTTAATATATTGGCTAAACGCAATTTTTGACTTTATCTTTTTAATAACAATGATCTAAGTGAAATCTCATTTGCAATGAGGACAGATTCTGGCATCATTTGGAATTTTTCTTCCACAATTAGGGCACCTTCTGTCTTCTTTTTCTCCAGGAACAACTGCAATAATTATTACTCAAATTAATCCCAGAAAAAAACCCAAAGCAAAGCCAAGTCCACCTTTACCCTTTGATGCACCTATACCGTAAGCAATTACTGCAAAAATTAACCATAATACTACAAAACCTTCCATAATTCCTCCTTCACTTGAACGGATTAATTTTGTTAAATGTTTTACAAATATATTTCACCCAATCTTTTAAGATATATATTCTATCTATAAGGTTTTCTAGTTTTTTAGCTTTATTTTTTAAGGCTTTTAGATCATGAGCTTCCTTAACACTTATTAGACTCGGAAGATGTTTTCTAACAAATTTTGCTTTATAATTTCTTCTAGACTTTTCTTCAGGACTTATTGCATTAGCATAAATATTGTTTTTGGCATTATATACCTTACCGGTTCTGCGACCTACGTTTGTGTCTATATCGTTATGAATCATCTCTGTACTGGTAAGATATTTTCTCAGCCCTTGGTGTGCTAGTTGTTTTCTTTGCTCTGGTGTTTTAGTAATTCTAATTCCTGGAGTTTCTTGTTTATCATACTCTGCTATGTCTAATAAACTTTTTCCTGCCTGTCTAAGATCTCCGTCTTCTATATGAGACTGTCTCGGGGCAATTATGTCAGCATCTTGCTTGGTAATGTAGCTTTTTGGCATCTTATTAGGATCAACTATTCTGGTGTCTCCTTTTGGGCCTGTATAAACCCTTCTACCACGGTTACCCTTTTCTGATCTAAGCTTGTTCTCTTCAGCAAATCCCAACCCCATCATCAGGCCTAATCTGGTCACTTTGTCTTGTTTGTTTTTGGACACATAGGGTCTTCCTCTTAAGTCTTTTGTACGTTTGTTGATGAATTTGTTATACACAGGTATTGATTCAACATGAGTTTTGTGTTTTTGAGGATCTTTTATTTGTTGGATGGAATCTTTTTTGGCAGTTTTTTCTTTAGATTCTACCTGAGCAACTAAACCAGTAATAAAAATTAGAGATATAATAATATTTTTCATGACTAGAATCCTTCCTCTCAAACTTCATATCTTAATTTTAATTGATTTAACAAAAAATTGAAAAACATTTTTAAAAAAAAAACAATGGGTAGCTCACTATATGAGCCTATGGGGTATTAATGTTTAGAAAAAGCAGGTTTTTTCTTGTAAAAATAAATTATTGTACTAATTTGATGCTTAGTAATTAAAATTTGATCTTTTTGCTCAAGGAGTTTGTAATGAAGCGTTTTTTATTGATATCACTAGCGTTTGTGTTTGTTTCCTGTGGTGGCAGCGATGGTAAAAATGCCGATCAGGTTTTGCTTGATATGGAGGCGGCAACTGCCGAAGATTGCCCCGAAGGCGGGGTGGAGATCTTCAGCGGGATCGATCTTAACCAAGATGGTCTGCTCAATGCTGATGAAATCACTGATTCTCAGATTATATGCAACGGAGAAGATGGAACTGGAGAAGATGGGAATAACACTCTTTTCCTGGCCGAAGACGAACCGGAAGGCGCCAATTGTCCCTATGGCGGCAAAGCTTTGCACTATGGTCTTGACAACAATGAAAACGGTATGCTCGACTCCGACGAAATCGAAGGTACTACCTATGTTTGCAACGGTGCTCCCGGGGAAGGATTAAACTCCTTGATCAGTGTCATGGATGAAACTGCCGGCAGCAATTGCACCTACGGCGGACAGGCCATTCTAACCGGCCTTGATGATGACAGCGATGGTCTGCTTCAACCCACTGAGGTTGATTCCACAGTATATGTCTGCAACGGCGCCAGTGGCTACAACAGCCTGGTTCGCCAGGAGGACGAAGTAGCTGGAACCAATTGTGCCCATGGGGGCAAAGCTGTACACAGCGGCCTCGATATTGATGGCAATGATTATCTCGATCCCGGTGAAATCCAGAACACCAGTTATGTTTGCAACGGTGCCGACGGTGCTGACGGCTACAACAATCTATTTGAGATGCAAGTTGTAACTGCCGGAGCCGAATGTCCCAACGGTGGCCAACTGTTAAGCACCGGTTTAGATATCAACTCCAACAACACCCTCGATGCTTCTGAATTCATGAACCAGAGTTATATCTGCAACGGAGAAGATGGCACCGACGGCTACAACTCGTTGGTTGATGTAAGTGATATTGCCCCTGGTTTTTTATGCACCAATGGTGGCCAACTAATCGAAACCGGTCTTGATCTCGACGACAACGGCACTCTGGATGCCACTGAAGTTACTTCCACTCAAACCCTCTGCAACGGCGAAGACGGTCATGACTCTCTTCTCAATGTTACAGAGATTACTTCCGGAACAACTTGCTTGACCGGCGGACAACTAATCGAAAGCGGCCTCGATCTCGATGACAGTGGCACTCTCGATGCCACCGAAGTTACTTCCACTCAAACTCTGTGCAACGGCGAAGACGGTGGCATGGAAGAAATTCAGGTATCCAACTCCCTTTGGGGCGGAGTCTGCCCGTCCGGAGGTCTCAAAGTAGAAACCGGCGTCGACGCCGACAACAGTGGCATCCTCGAACCCGGCGAAATCACCAACACCCAATACGTATGCAACCTGGTAATCCAAGTAGCCCAAGTAGCTACCGGCCTGGAAAGCACTTGCCTGTTGTTAACTACCGGAAAAATCTATTGCAAGGGTATGATAAACGATTATACCTTTGTTGAACAAAATGGACCTCTGGCAACAGTAGTTGGAGCTGATAATGCAGTTGACCTTGATTTGGGAGATTATTATGGCTGTTTCACCAAACCCGATGGAACTGCCTGGTGCTGGGGCTATAATTACTATGGCCAATTGGGCGATGGCTCTTACACTGATCAACCTACCCCGGTACAGGTTGACTTCTTAACCTCAGTTGCTTCCATCTCTGCCGGAGGTGGTCACACTTGTGCTGCCAAATCCGATGGCACTGCCGGGTGCTGGGGCAATAATGAATTTGGTCAATTGGGCGATAACTCTGGCACTATGGATCAAACTACCCCGGTACAAGTTAACTCCTTAACCTCAGTTGCTTCCATCTCTGCCGGAGATGGTCACACTTGTGCTGCGGAATCCGATGGCACTGCCTGGTGCTGGGGCGATAATTACTATGGCCAATTGGGCGATGGCTCTGGCACTATGTATCAACTTTTCCCGGTAAAGGTTGACTCCTTGACCTCCGTTGCTTCCATCTCTGTGGGATGGGGTCACACTTGTGCTGCCAAATCCGACGGCACTGCCTGGTGCTGGGGCTATAATGAATATGGCCAATTGGGCGATGGCTCTTACACTGATCAACCTACCCCGGTATGGGTTTACTTGGACTCCGTTGCTTCTTCCATCTCTGCCGGAGATGGGCACACTTGTGCAATCAATCCCGATGGCACTGTCTGGTGCTGGGGCTATAATGAATATGGCCAATTGGGCGATGGCTCTTACACTGATCAAACTACCCCGGTAGAATTCATTATTGATATCCAAGAACTATCCCTCTAAATCCCTACCTACCCCTGTCTCAGGGTAGTTGTCACTATCCCTGTTGCCATTGCGAAATTTGGTCTGGGGGGGGGGTAGCATCAACCATCCATCCCTTCTTTGAGTTTGGTTATATTTTCAGGAAATGAGATGAAGGCTGGATGGATGTAATCTTCATTGATTCTTTCAATAATCTTTACGACTCCTTGAAAACTGCATGAAGGTGGTAAAAGCGAAGATGCGTCCTTATCCTGATAACTCTCATGGAGTTCTTTAACATGTGTTAATACTTGTTTACGGGAGATTGGAAGATAGTTGTAAAACCATTTTCCCTTTGCATACAAGTAACCTTTCAGCACCATCTGGTAGGCTATTGTGAGTGAATAGCCCCAGATAAATGTTCTATCCGAAAAAACATCATAGGGAAAAATATGTGGATCTTCAACCCATTGATATAACAACAAATTAACTGCTGTGGCCATAAGTAGTATGTAATCTTCTCTCTCACTGTATTTTAAGACTTTCCCTGATAAAGTATCAAACTTTCTGTTTAAAATTTCATACAAATCTTCTTCTTCCATTATTCGTAAATCTCCATCTTTTTTTCTTCTACAGAATGGACAGCGAAAAGTTATGATCTCCTTAAATGATTTTGCTTTTTCATGTAATACAGCAAAAGGTATCCATCTGTTCTCCAGGGTTAAAATATCCTGAAAGACTTGGTTTCGTAATTCAATCTCATCATCTTCCAAGTCATAAGACCTTTTGAAAATTAGTCTGGCGAAGTAATTTTTTCTTCTTTTCAGTTCTCTTAGTTTTATAAAGTTCTCGTTCGGAATTAAATTTGATTTAAAATAAAACATTTTTTCTCCTTTAACAGTTGAAATTTTATAAATACAATAACTTGTCTTAGATTAGTTGGAAATTTGATCCATTATTCCGGGTATTCCAAAAATCCAATTTTTTTGTCCATATATTGTCCAAAATGATCGTCTTTTAAAGAAGTTGACGGGTTTTAGACGATGGTGAAAGTGGTTGTTTGAGCGGGGTATGTGCATGAAATAACAGGTAAAAAGCTGCCATGCCTTTGATTTTGTTAGTTTTAAAAATTTGCTACGGAGCGAGTTTACTGCCCGAATAAGTAGAGAAATGTGTATTGAACAATCAGGTTTTAAATCAATTCTATGTGAAGATGAATTGGTAGTAGAGGATATAAAATATTCGAACACAATTAATCTCCTAACCTCCGTAGAAACAATACTTTATGGAGGTGAGATTCATCTATGGATTCCGAAAAAGCTTAATATTTTTAGAGGCTATGTTGACAAACCAGATATTTGGTCTTTCTTTCTTGGAGAAGACGAGAGGGATTTTCTTGTACAACAAACTGCTACTTCTCCTGAGATAAATAATATAGCCATGACTACAAATTCTGATATTATCGGTGGAAGTTTTTATGAAGAAAACAGTGAAGGTGCGTTTTTTATTAATTGTAGAAAACATGAAGGAGAAATTAAATTTACCCTTGATAAAATATCAGATTATTCCC
>JAQICJ010000292.1 GCA_027858615.1 Deltaproteobacteria bacterium | reverse complement strand
GTGGGGGAGGTTGAGGGATTCTCCCAGGTTGTAGATTAGTTTTTTTTCGGAGGTTTGGATTTCTCCGTCGGCTGCGGCTACCAGGGAAGCTGCTCTGATTGCCATCAATTTGCCCGTTTCGATGAGGTAGGAAGACATCTTTTCCAATTTTTCCATCAGTTTTTGTCCGTAGATTTCGGTTGAACTGACCATTTGCCAGATTTTGCTGTTTTTTACTTTATGACCGGTGAGTTTTTTGTAGGTTGTTTTGATCATTACAACTTCGTTGTCGTCCACATCTCCATCTGAGATCATGACAGCAATCATTATTTTGATCAGAGTTTCCCTAAAATCCTGCTGGAAATCGGCTTTAACTGTTTGGGGGTTGAAGGTAAGCACCTTGGTTTTGAATTTCTCACTGCATTTTTGGCAGATAACGTATTCGTTTTTTACTTGCAGGGGAAAAAGAGGCAGAAAAAACAAGCAGAAAAAACAGCGTTCCTTTTTGTGTTGATATTGCTGCTCCTTCTCGCAGGAGGGACAATAAAAACTACCTGAACCACAATTGTAAATAAGGGTGGATTTGCCGATAAAAGTCATAACTGGTTCCCATCCCAGAAGTGGGGTTTTTGGCTGGGGAACTAACAGGTTCCCGTCCCAAAAAGAAAAAGCCATCACCTGAAAATTTGAAAAATATCATTTTGGAATCAGGTTGTCACTACTAGAACTATTTATCTTCGAGCAGGGGAGGAGATAAATCTGGGATCAGGGATTTGATTTGTCGAGCAGCTGCAAAAAGTTTGGCTTCATGCCAACGAGGACCTGTTAGTTGAACTCCAATTGGCAGATTGTTTTCAGCCAGGGTCAAGGGAATGGTTAAGGAGGGATTGCCAGTAAGATTAGAAATTGATGTAATTCCTATGGCAGCAATATTGCCGGGAACTTTTTTGCCTTTGATAATTACGGGTGTGTGGATTTTGTTCATTTTGCGATGAACAAAAGCAGGTGCTGGTGTTACCGGGGAAAGCCAAACATCGTATTTTTCGAAAAAATTGTCCATCCTGGAGATTAAATGCTCCTGGTTTTCCAAATATTGAAAGTAGTGTTTGATTTTGCCGGTGGCTCCTCTGGCAGTGGCTTTGGAGATAGTATCTTTAAACAGCAAGGGTCCAAAAATTCTCAGTAAATATCTGAGGGGAGCAGGAATATTGGCAGAAAGCATTGAACCAAAAAGATTCCCATATGCGGTCCATATATCTTCAATACTTAATTCCCGAGGTTTGGCCTTTTCTATTGTGCAACCCGCGGCTTCGAGTTTGGAGACAAGTTTCTTTATTTGTTCTTCAGTGGTTGCAGATAACGGGAGATCTCCAAAATCAAGATTCCAGGCAATTTTAAGTTGATTCAGGGGCTTGGCTTTTGCCTGTGGCAGCTCCAAAGGAGGATACTCCGAACTGGATTGGTTTGAATTGGAGATAACCTGAAAAGCCAATTCCAGATCATTCAGGGAGCGGGTGATTGGTCCGGCAGTGGCAAGGTGACGAACATAATTTGCTTGTTGAGGCAAGGGAGGAATATGGCCTTGCATGGGAACCAGATCGTTAGTTGGCTTGAGAGCATAAACTCCACAAAAGTGGGCCGGTATTCTGACACTTCCTCCAATATCACTTCCAATACCCAAAGGAGACATTCCGGAAGCTACAGCCGCTGCTTCTCCACCGCTGCTACCCCCGGCAGTATATTTGATATTCCAGGGATTGTTGGTGGCACCAAAGATTTTATTGTCCGATTGGGTATCCATGGCCAGCTTGGGCAGATTGGTTTTAGCCAACAAGATTGCTCCGGCATTTAAAAGCCTCTTCACAACTTCAGCATCTTGATCCGGAATATAATCCCCAAGGAGCTTGCAGGCAGATGTGGTTTTGACTCCCCGGGTCTGAAAACTGTCTTTTACAGTAAAAGGAACTCCATGCAGGGGGCCAATGCTTTCCTTATTTTTCAGAGCTCGATCGGCAAGTTTTGCATTTTTCAAGGCCTGCTTTTCATTTAAAGTAACAACTGCATTAATCCTGGAATTATACTTTTTTATTTGCTTAATAAAGGATTTTACTACTTCCTCTGATGATAACTCACCTGCAGATATCTTGTCTGCCAGATTAGTAGCATTTTCATAGATAATTTCGTTCATACCAAACCTCCATTCTGGAATGGGAACTAATTATTGAAGCTAAAAATACGTTAAGTCTGCAAAAATCTAACCTTGTTTTTTCAGTTTTTTGTTATAAACCCAAAAAATCATAACCCCGTCAGGTATTTTCAAATACATTGCATGTTATTGATTCAAAACACTAAAGAGTTTTTATGGCTGGTTGAAATTAGAAGATAATTTGGAACAGAAAAGACCAGGTGAGATTTTTCCCAAAATTCTTGTGTCACAAGTTGTCACAAGTTCGGGGTACAAAACCACAAAAAATCATAACCCCGTTAGGGTGCTTTTTTCAAAAAAAAGTTTCACTAACGATTCAGGTTTTAATTTTGTCTTCCCTGTGTGTCAAAGATTCTTAACAAAAAAGGATTTATGTCTATTACTTATTCTTAAGAAAGAAGGATTTATGTCTAAACTTACTTATTTGATAACTATTATTTTCTTAATTTTATTAACCAATTGCGATGCTGACACCAGCAATAACAACCGCAACAGCAACACCAACAACAATACCAACAAAACCAACAATACCAACCTTACCTATCCCCTGGCCGATACTGACCAGAACTCTTGCTATAACGACACCATTGCCATTGGCTGCGTGGCAGGAGATCAGGAATTTAGCGGACAAGATGCCCAATATTTGGGTAATATTCCTAATTATGTTGACAATGAAGATGGCACCATCAGTGATGTTGTCACCGGGTTAATGTGGTTTAAAACCCCCGATATTAACAATGACGGAACTATTGATATTAATGACAAGTTAACCAAAGCCCAAATGGATACCTTTGTGGAAGAAATCAACAATGAGGGCTTTGCCGGCTACAATGACTGGCGCCTGCCTCAGATTAAAGAGCTCTATTCCTTGATTTTATTCAGCGGTACCGATCCTTCCTCGGGTGATGAAAGCAACTTAATTCCCTTCATCGATATCGATTACTTTGATTTTGCCTATGGAGATACTGCCAATGGGGAGAGAACCATCGACAGTCAATATGGATCAGCAAACCTTTATGTCGGTTCCAATGAAAATAGCCTTCTTTTCGGGGTAAATTTTGCTGACGGCAGAATCAAAGGTTATGGACTTACCGGTTTTGATGGCGATGATAAAACCTTTCTTGTTCTTTTGGTGCGAGGTAATCCCGATTATGGTATTAATAATTTTCAAGATAATGGCGATAGTACGATCAGTGACTTGGCCACGGAACTCATGTGGAGCCAGGATGACAGCGACATGGGTATGAACTGGGCCGACGCCTTAGCCTGGATCGAAACTAAAAACAATGAAAATTATTTGGGCTATAACGACTGGAGACTACCTAATATTAAAGAATTGCAATCGATCATCGATTACTCCCGCAGCCCTGACACCACTGATTCACCGGCAATTGACCCCATTTTTAACACTACTTCCATTACCAATGAGCGCAATGAAACCGATTACCCCTATTTTTGGTCCTCCACCACCCATGTAGGCTCCAACCAAAGTGCTCAAGCAGCTTCTTATGTTTCTTTTGGGAGAGCTTTAGGCTACATGAATAATAATTGGGTTGACGTCCATGGAGCCGGAGCCCAACGCTCCGATCCCAAAGCTGGCAATCCCGAAGATTATCCCGAAGGATTTGGTCCTCAAGGAGACGCTATCCGTATTTTCAACTATGTTCGCCCGGTGAGGGGAGGAGCAGTTTTTGATGATGATTTAACCGCTCCGGTAACCTGTGGCAACGAAGTTTGCGATGACAATGAAGACGAAGATATCTGTCCCCAGGATTGCCTTAGCACCAGCATCACCTGTGGCGACGGCACTTGTTCCGAGGGAGAAACAACTGAAACTTGTCCCCAGGATTGTCAGCAGCAGGGACCTGTCACTTGCACCCAAACCAGTGATTGTGAGGAGCCGGGTAATTGTCCCGAAGAAGCCCTTTTAGGATGCAGTTGTGAACCTCTCCCCAATAATTCCGGATCTGGATGTATTCCCCAATGCAACGATGCAGATGATTGCCCCCAAGCTCCTGATGGCACGATTTTTCAATGTGTCGAAAACCTTTGTGTTCCGGGTCAATAATTCCACCCCAATTTACTCTCTCTTTTTCCCCTTCCTTCTCATTTCTTAAATTTATAAAGCTTCAGTCCATAAAAATTGACATCAGTGTCTGGTGATAGAATCAGTTTTTTCTCAGCCAATGACACTATCTTTAGAACTGTAATTCATTGACCAGGTTTTCTTGGGGGAGGCAACCTATGGACTGGTGGCGGCGGTGGCGGTGGCGGTGATTGACTGCCAGCAGTCCCATGGGGATGGCGACGTGGCGGACCCATACCCATGGGATGGCGACGCGATTGATCTTGACTGCCTTTTTTTTCTTTTTCAATTTGGCGATGAATCTTTAATTGTTCTGGAGTCAGAATTTGGATCAATTCTTTTTTCATTTTTTGATGTATTTTTTCAACATCAGGTAGTATTTTTTTTCTGATTCTATCCAAATCTTTACGGTATTTTTCACCAATTTCCCTGGCTTTTATTCTTTGCTTAGCATCCAGCCCCAGTCTATGCAGATGAAATCCGCCCGGCGGAGGATGAAAAGGAGGCTGATCTTTACCCCCATCTTTAGTTTTGGTCATAATTCCGTAAAACAAGGAACCGGCAAATCCCCCCGCCAGAAAAACTAAAAAGAACAGCAAAGAAACTAAGAAAATTATCTTTTTTTGATATGAATTGTTGGTTTTCATTTATTCCCTCCTGATTGCTCTAATTTCATTCCACAAATTATCAGTTTTCCCCTGGGTCCAATCATAAAAGGACAATTCCTGAGACTTTTTCACTCTTTGACTATCCTTCGATTCTAACCAGAATAATGATAAAAAACTCACCAAAATAACTAATAATGCTCCTGCCATTATGGGTTTGAAATATTTAAATAGTTGGGTGGATACCTTCATTTCTCTAACGGCCATTGCCCGATTTACAATATTTTTTATCATAAATTCATATTTTTCAGCATCTTGAGCAGGATCCAGAACTGAAAAATCTAGAGGTTTCTTTTCTTTTTTATCTTTATTCATTTTTACTCTCCCAACTCATCTTGTAGTTTTTTACGACTGACAAAAAGAATTTGCCGCGACATTACCTTGGAAATTTCCAATTGTTTGGCTATTTGCTCATGGGACCAACCTTCCAGTTCGTGAAGAAGAACCACTGTTCTTTGTTTTTCGTCCAAAGTTGCCAAAGCTTTGAGTAAACTGTCACGCAAATAGATATTTTCTTTCTTTTTGGCAGGGGAAGACCTCCAAATACTAACTTCTCTATGGTGGCGTTTTTTCAACTTCTTGTAGCGATTCAGGGAACGATTGCGCACAATTTGAAACAGCCAGGATTCAAAACGATTAATATTTCGCAATTGTTCGATCTTTTCGATGGCTTTCACCAATGACTCCTGGGCTACATCCTCAGCATCTTCTACCTGTTTGACGATGGAAAGAGAAATTGCATAACAACTGCCAAAGTATTGACTTACCAAAGTTTCACAAGCTTGGCGATCCCCCTGCTGGATCTTTTTTACCAAAGCAGAAACTTCTTTCATAATACATCCACCTCAAAGAAAGGACAAAACCAAATCAGGTTTCGTTATTTATTTCCTCTGTAGCAATTTTCATTGGATTTTCAAAGCTAAAAATCAGGCGCCGTCCAAGCCCACTCTTTTTCTTTCCTTCATCCAGGCTTTGGGATCGGTTTCAATTTCTATTTATAGTGGAGCTTTATTCCATAAGCCAACGCTGGAGCCAACGCAGGTGCGCTGCTGCAGTCTCGTCGTGCCATACTCTCCCTATCTCGGAGTGGATCAGGTTAACCCAGCGAAACTCGAGAAGTTCCGGAATAGTTTCAAAATAGAAGGCGCGTTTGGGAGCTACTACTGGTACTACTGGTGCTCCACCTGCGGTTTGCAAAAGATGCAGAGGGACGTTTGGGTCCACCTCGTCATGCAAGGTTGTTGCATAGCAAAACTTACTGTTATCCAGTGGGTTTTGCACCTGTGTGGTTGTCGCAAAGAGCTCCCCTTCCTCCTCATTAGCTACGCCATCAAACGCGCTGACAATCACCTGAACGCCAGAGAGAACAGCTTTCCATCGAGGGTTATGGGTGAGCTCAATCCCCATCCTTGAGACAAGCGCTCCACCTCGGCTCGCCCCGGCAAGATAGATTGCCTCCATCCGCTGTGCACTATTGTTATCGGCGCGGGACATTAACCATTCCAAATAGTTGTCCAGAAGCTCATGTTTTTTCTCACTGGACATCTCGTAATAAAAACAGGCATCAAACAAAACAGCCATGTAGGTGTTCTGAGGAGTCATTCCGAAAAATGCTGAATTATTCACCCCAACGTCAGCGATAAATTGTCCGGCTAAAGAGAGGCCTGCTATGGTCGCGTCTTTGGTGATTATAGTCTGCCAACCCTCCAGAAGGTTTGTCCCCGTATGTGAAGGGTTCTCATGCCAGTTGTCTGTCTGGCCCGTGATTATGGCTGTGTAATCCTGTCTATCAAGCAAGGCTCCTTGCTGTCCGGCGCTGAGAAGCACCAGAAACTCAACTTCATGAGGAGGTGGAGCCCAAATCTCTCCAAGAAAAACATGTTCCGTTTCGCTCTCCTCCCAGTCATCAGGATTGTGATCATTAAGAAAATACTCATATCCAGGATAGGCCCGATTCGCTACCCAGGGAGACAGCACAGAGCTCTCTTCTCTATATTTCAAATGGTGCAAAGCAACTACATGATCTGATACTCCCGTGAGAGGCTCAAAAGGAATCAGTTCCTCATTGCCTCCGTCATCAATCGTGTCGACGTGGTCTTCCACATCTTTCACATCTTCTGACGCGTCAAAAACTTGGCCATCTTCGGTCACATCGGGCATACCAGCGTCGTGTTCAGCCTCTGTTGATGTTGAATCACAACCTGTTACCAATAAAACATACAACAAAAGAGTAAAAATAACCCCATAACTGGTTTTTTGAATAAATTCGATCCTGAGCTGTGCCGCAGTATTCATGTACATCCTCTTACCCTTCCATCGGTGCATAAATATCAAAAGAGTACTTTTTGTCAACAGAATCATTCCCTGTCGATATTTTGCTATATAGTGCAATTTCTATCATTACAAGAGGAAAGATCTGACGATTGAAAAATGGGAGAGCACAACATTCAGCGGGAGAGCACAATTTTTTGGCGCAGGTGGTGGCAGCGGTGGTGGTTTGGAGTTTATGGTGTCACAAGTTGGTGTCACAAGTTGTCACAAGTTCAGCAGTAAAAACCTGATCCTGGCTGAGGGGGAATTAGATGTTTAATAAGGTAGATTTTATTATTTGTTTTTCCCTGCTCTGTTATTATTTGTTTATTTGTCAATTTTGCAAGATCTCGTTGTAAAGTACGCCGATTTACCTGGGGACATAAATTCTGGTATTCTGTAATACTTAAATCCCCATTATTAATGATGTATTCCAGAGCAAGATTTTGTCTTTCATTAAGTTTGTACTTCCTTACCAGGTTATCTTTTCGAATCATTTTCTCCCCAAACAATTTTAGTTCATTTAACTGTACGTTGAGTCCTTTCAGGTAATATTCAAGCCATAGGGTCATATCCAGATTGTTTTCTCTGACGCTTTGCAGAGATTTGTAAAAATTCCTTCGATTGCGGTCATAGTATTCACTCAGGGAGAACAAGCGCTTAAAATCATAGCCTGAACCGTATAAAACTGCTGTTGACAATAACCTCGATGTTCTGCCGTTACCATCAAGGAAAGGGTGAATATGAACCAACCAGAATTGAGCGATTCCACTGATCAATAAGGGGTGAATATTTTCTTCATAATTCAACCATTTTACCAATTGTGACATCATATCAGGGATTTTTTGGGCAGGAGGGGGAGTGTAGATAACTTTTTTTGTTGTAGAATTTATGACATAATTTGGAATTTTACGGTATATACCGGGAGCTGCTTTTCCACTACGAACTTTATCCACTAATTTATAGTGGATTTTTCTGATAAATTTTTCAGTTACAGGGTTTTCATTGTCAATGTGCTTAGAGACGTATTCGAAAGCAGTCCTGTAATTCAGAAGTTCTCTTACATCTTCTTGATCTGCATCTTCCAATTGTTTTCCATTCCAGATGGCGTCAGCCTGTTGCCAGGTTAATTGAGTTCCTTCAATGTGGGTTGTGTGGTGTGCTTCTTTGGACAAAGCCTTCTGACTGTAAATTTTTATCCACTCACTATTTAAATCTACAGCTTCAAAAAAACCACGCACCCTTTCAATGGCGGCAATATTACAAGTCATGGAATTGGTTATCTGAAATTTGGGTTGTGATATATTCATTTAAAATTCTCACTTCGAAATCAATGGAAAAGGGGTTGTTAAACAACATATGACACATGTTGACACAAGTTACAAGCAAAAAACGTAACCCCGTTAGGGTTTTAATACGTTTTGATTATATAAACGTTTAAAGATTTGTTGTTCATTTGTGATTGGTACATAAAAAGCTGCTTGGGATGTTACTCCAATATCTTGTGTCACAAGTTGTCACAAGCTGGGGTTGCAAAATCACAGAAAATCATAACCCCGTTAGGTGTTTTTTCTTTTCTTTGGTTCCATGCAATTTGATGATTATGCGGAGTGCAGTTCCGCGTAATTCGATTATTTTGCGGAGTGACGTTCTTTATAATTTGACTATTATGGGGAATGGGGTAATAATTTTCTTGGAATGAAACAGGAGAATAATATGATTCCCAGAATTTATGATAATCTTGATAAGTATCTGAAAAAAGGTAAAGTTTTAGTTATTTTTGGACCGAGACAGGTTGGAAAAACTACTCTGGTTAAAAACTTTCTTGCCAAAACCTCTTTAAAATACAGATATGACACAGGCGAAGATTTTCGCATTGCAGAGATATTTTCATCAAATAACCCCGATAAAATCTCAGAATACGCATCAGGTTACGAGCTTGTAGTTATAGATGAAGCCCAGAAAGTACAAAATATTGGAACGGGGCTTAAACTGCTGGTCGATTCTCATCCGCAGCTTATGGTTATAGCCACCGGATCTTCATCTTTTGACCTGGCCGGAAATATTGGAGAACCTTTAACAGGACGCAAAAGAACTCTCACCATGTTTCCCCTCTCCCATCTGGAACTTTCCCAAATTTACAACAAGTTCGAACTAAAAGAAAAACTTGAGGATTTGCTGATTTTCGGTGCTTATCCCGAAGTCGTCACAGCTTCCTCAAAACAGGAAAAAGGGTTAATTCTCGACGAATTGGCTCACTCCTATCTACTCAAAGATATTATAGCTTTTGATAAAATAAAAAACAGCAGGGTTATATTTGATCTGCTGCGACTACTTGCTTTTCAGACAGGCAGTCAAGTGTCTCTTTCGGAAATTGCAAAAAATATTGGAGTTGCCGGAAAAACAGTGGGAAGATATTTGGATATTCTGGAAAAATCCTTTGTAATTTATAGTCTTTCAGGGTTCAGCAGAAATTTGAGAAAAGAAATCGTCAAAAAGAATAAATACTATTTTTACGACAATGGCATCAGGAATGCGCTTATTTCCAACTTTAATCCGCTGCATATCCGCAATGACAAAGGTCAGCTCTGGGAAAATTTTTTGTTCAATGAAAGACTGAGAAAAAACAAATACTGCGAAATTTTTCATAATCTTTATTTTTGGAGAACCTGGGATCAAAAGGAAATCGATCTTGTGGAAGAAAGGGAGGGAAAACTGTTCGGATATGAATTCAAGTTCGGCAACAAAAAACCCAAGGCACCGGCCCTGTGGTCAAAAACCTACCCTGAAGCTGAGTATGAAGTTATCAACAGGGAAAACTATCTGGATTTTGTGGGATGCAACCAGGAGGGTTAATCTTCGTCGTCGAGGTCGAAGGGGAGATCGAGGTTTTTGAGGAAACTTGCGGCTATATCGGTCATGAAATCATCTGTGGTTCCCGGCTCCGGTTGTAACAACTCTTTGAGCTGGTTATAACTTTCCTGGGGAGGATGTTCTTTTTCCGCTATAACGCCGTTAAGTTTTTTATCAACCATGGTGTAGCGAAGTTTGCGAAAAGGATCGAGATCATCAAAATCGATTTTATCCAGGTATTTTTGTGCTTGTTTGGCATCGTCAAACACATCTAAAAGTGTCCGAGCACAGACAATAAAATCTTCGGGAGTTGTGGCTTGCAAAATTGCTTTATCCATGGTTTCTCTGGCTTTTGAGGGATTGTTTCCAATTCTCATCCAGCAAGCTGCCAGGTGGGTCAGAGAATCCACCCCTGTCTCAGTGGAAACTCTGTTCAAATAAGTAACCACCAAATCGGAGTCATTAAAAACATACCAGACATAATTGGCAAAAAACGTCCAGTTGTAAATTTTATCTTCCTCTCTGTCTTTTATGAATTTACTGTAATATTTTTCAACTACCTCAAGATTTCTTTCTTCTTTTAACATATACACTGCCAAACTATTCCATTTGGAAGGAGCATCCTCAGATTCAAAAGCTTTTTTGCGATATTTTTGGAATTGGTTGTCGCTGTTGAAGATGAGTTTCCAATATTTGGCCCCATCAAGCAGATCTGAAGCACCTCTTGGCCCGGAACAGTAATTTTGCAACACCCGTTTGGCAATCCACGACTTAGAAAACACAAATTCCAAAATTGCCACATAAGTTAGAATATCAAGTAAAGTTCCAGGATCTTCGAGATTGAGAAGAATCTGACAATATTGTTCAATTTGTTCCGGTTTAAAAGTGGAACTGTTGGCAAGCAAATAAACAGGATGGGGAAGAAATTTATGGTCCTTGAGTTGTTTTTCTTTTCTGGAATAAATGCGCTGTGCCATTTTGCAAGCAAAATCAATTTCGTCGATATAAAGCAGAGCTGTGAAATCAGTAGGGAGAACAGGGAGTTCATTAAAATATTTCAAGATACTGATTCCTCCCTTATCCAAAATACGAAGAGGGATCTTGCTATCTTGCAACAATACGGAATATTGATCAATATCCATTTGAATTCCACCGCTGCCCCGATAATCGTTTAGTTGTTTCTTCCATTTTTTAATAAGATCGGGATGCACATTAAACCAGGAACGTTTTTGGGACATAAGTAAACTCCATCAGGGAAATTTGGATTCTACTGCTTCATCGCAACTTATTAATAATACCAGAACCCAAGCTCATATAATGACCCTTATAAAATAATCTGAAAAAGCAAATAAAACAAGTTGATATTCAAGAAGGAGCCGCCGGCCTGTCAGGAAGGAGGAATATACGGAGGCTTGGTTGGCTTACAGTAATTGGTTGGTCTGGTTCCAGTAAAAGGCCGCTTTCTTGGATCCGGGGTTAGTCTACAGCCTCCTTGATACCCATATTTACAGGCTTTTTTATAATACATGGCTGCTTTTGTTAAATCCTGTTTTACCCCGGTACCGTTTTTGTAGTCACTCCCTAGTTTAAAACAACCAGCTCCAGACTTCAAAGCACAGGATTTTTTATGATACATGGCTGCTTTTGTTTTATCCTGCTTTACTCCGTAACCATGTTGGTAGCAATCCCCTAGTTTAAAACAGCCAGATCCAGACTTCAAAGCACAAGCTTTTTTATAATATTTTGCTGCTTTTGTTTTATCCTTCTTTACCCCGTAACCGTTTTGGTAGCAATCCCCTAAGCAATCCCCTAGCTTAAAACAACCAGATCCAGACTTCAACGCACAGGATTTTTTATAATATTTTGCTGGTTTTGTTTTATCCTGTTTTACCCCGGTACCTTTTTTGTAGCAATCCCCTAGTTTAAAACAACCAGATCCAGACTTCAACGCACAGGATTTTTTATAATATTTTGCTGCTTTTGTTTTATCCTTCTTTACCCCGGTACCGTTTTTGTAGCAATCCCCTAGTTTAAAACAACCAGCTCCAGACTTCAAAGCACAGGCTTTTTTATAATATTTTGCTGCTTTTATTTTATCCTTCTTTACCCCGGTACCGTTTTTGTAGCAATATCCTAGTTTAAAACAACCAGATCCAGACTTCAAAGCACAAGCTTTTTTAAATTCTTTTTCAGCATTTTCAAAATCCAGATTTAATTCAAATTTCAAACCTTTTTTAAAATGAACTTTTCTTTGCCCTTTAGCAGTCGAAGTAATTAGAAATGCCAGTGTTAACATAATTATTTTGTTTAGCATTTATTTTCTCCTTTTGTTAGTTTTTGGAATAATTCTACTTTTTACCCCGTAACCGTTTTTGTAGCAATCACCTGGAGATAAAAAGCCTACTCCATATTTCAAATCACAGGATTTTTTAATTCTTTAACCCGGATTTCTAACCAAAATAATAAAAAAAGGATTATTTGGCAGATCCTTTTATGATATAAAAGGGTTATGAAACTTAAAAAAACCAAATAATCCTTATTCGAAACTAAAAACAGTGTATCGACTATATTCAAGCAATTCAAGGGAAAAGTCATTCAATGATTTGACGGCAGGTAAATTACTTCTGACGGTGGAAGAAATACGGAAAAAGAGCTTTACCTGATGGTAATGAAAAGATTGTGCTGACTAATTGAAATTTTAGATAAAAAAGGGGGAAAAACAGGATAAATAGTTCCCATCCCAGAATGGGGGTTTTTGGCTGGGGAAGAAGTTTGCCTCAGATGCGCGAAATAACTTTGAAGATATAGTTGTCACTATTTCAAGAAGTTAGAACAAAGCAGATGAGGCCAGATTCCGTCGCCAGACGATAAACTTCTATTTTGGAATTCGCTAGAACTATTATTAATAATACCAGAACCCAAGCTCATATAATGACCCTCATAAAATAATCTGAAAAAGCAAATAAAACAAGTTGATATTCAAGAAGAAGCTGCCGGCCTGTCAGGAAGGAAACAAGGCGCTGGCCATCAGAAAGGAAACAAGCTGCCGGTAATCAGGAAGGAAACAAGCTGCCGGCAATTAGGAAGGAAGGGTAATACTACTCCGGGGAGATGCCAATAACCCCAATGAGTTTTTATCAATAAAAATAATTTATTGACAATCGGGGTCCGAACCGTCGGTCAAACCATCAACATCATTATCTCTTCCGTCATGGCAATCTATTTCCTCAAGGGGAAAAAGTTCACATGTAATTTTGGTAATAGTACCAAAGGGGGAGGGTTCTTTACGGGAAATTATGATGCTAGCTCCCCTGGAAGGTGAATGAGAAGAAAAGAAGTCGCATCTTTTTTCGTAAACCACATGATAACAGGGTGCTGTCAGGCCATCCCATATTTTGGGTGGATGACCATCGCCATCAGGACCTGCATCTGGAGCACAATGTTCAATCTCGGTATGTGAATCGTCGGGATTGATGTCGTAAACAGTACAATTTGGATCGCAGGTTTCGCTTGTCATAGAATCTAAATCGGTAATTGGAGTTAAACCATTGGCAGCGGCTGGATCGGGGCAACCCGCAAGTGGCGATGGAGAACATTGAATATCTACTATCTTATCTTTGATTTTGTTGCCAAGTCCTTCCAAAGCCGGAGAATAATACTGATTGCAAACTGATGTATAGGCCCAGCCCATATCTTCTCCGGAAGTAACAAAAGCCTCAACAAATTCCTTGATTCTAACAGCAGGAACAGCTCCGATTTCGCTTTCTCCGGAAGCATAGCAGGAAAAACCAAGTCTAGGTTCTAAATCTCTGTTTGATTGTACTGTAAGTGTTTGATCATAAGGACCGGCAATGGCGCCAATGAGGATATTGCTGGGATCAAAATTATTGGTCATGAGAGTGGTATATCTTGAGATTGGATAAAGCAATGATTTATAATCGTCGGCTGTACGAGCCATGCAATTATGCATTGTCATTTCTCCACTGGGTGGTACACGATTCCAAGTTTCGTCGCATTTGATACCAAATTCGGTACAACGAAAAGAACTGAGTGGTCCGAGAGTGGTAGTGATATCACCTTCAGGATCAAAAATATTACCGTTTGTAGTAGAACAGTCGTCTTCATCAGTAATAAAGAAAATGGCCACAATGGCATTTTCTCTGAAGAATCCTTCGTTTTCAATATTGTTTTCTGCAAAAGCTCGGTAGAGAACTTCGAGATGCTGTTCAAAAGCGCAGCCATTAATTCCCAAATCGGCTGTACAGGAGAAAACATCTTCCAAAGGTTCACCTTCATAATTACGACAACGGGGACATCCATTTTCGTCTTCATAAAGAACCAAACCACTTGGTTCTCCTTCGATTTGGCAATTTGAAACTACACAACTGTGATCAACACAAGCCCTGGAATCCTGATCGTCTCTTTGAATATCGCAATTTTTGGCTTCCACATCAACGATGTAATTTTGACCCACGGGATTGGCACAGGAATTGTTGTTACCCTTGAGTATTTGACCATTGTCACCATCGGGGGTGGTACAACTGGGAAGATTATGGGGGAGTGTACCAAGATCGGTAGAAGTAACACCAATATGGACATTGGGAAGACCACCGGAGATATTTTCTAAAACCTGAACCAGGTTTGTAAAACTGTTTCTGACTGTTGCTTGCTCCTGTTCCATGGAAAGGGAGTTGTCGATTACAAAAAGCAGATCAATATTTCTGCTTGTATTTGTGGGAACATAATCCCAAGTAAAGTTGTTATCGTTGTTGACATTGTTGATATTATTATTGTTATTCCCATCATCGTCGTCACAACCGGCAAAAACAAGAAACACAATAGCAAACAGTGTCCAAATATATTTGTTTAGCATAGCAAAATCCTTAACCTGAATATTGATAAACTTAGATAGTTCCATTAATATTATAATCGAATAATTATTTTTAAAATATTAACATATCTTTGTCAAACCAATAGTAAATAATATTCATCATCTCCATGCGGTCTAAAATCAAGCGGTGGTAGGTGTTGGTTATAGTTCCAGGATTATTTTTCCTTTTGGTTTTGCATTTTCTATTAATTTATAAGCTTTTTTGGCTTTGGCTAGTGGAATTCTTCTGTCTATGATGGGGTTTATTTTTTTATTTTTTAGTAGATTAAAGAGGGTGATTAAATCTTCGGAAAACCAATCTGGATGTTTTTTTCGCAGGGCTCCAATAGAATAAAACGAGGTGGAACGATGATCAGGAAGGAAATTCCACCATTTGAGGCGGAGAAAATCCAAAGGAATACTGCCGCCTTTTCCCATTACGGAGTTATAAAAACCATAACTGACAAGCTTGCCGCCGCTTCCCAAAACCTTAAAAGAACGTTTTATATGTTTGCCGCCAATTGAATCAAAGACCGCGTCCAGTCCTTCTTCTACAAGCCGGTTTAACTTGGGCAACTCTGTTGAGCATTTGATAAGCAGTAACATATGATAAGACTAAACTGACAGCCTCCCCCGGATCCAATCCATCAGGAACCGATGTCAATCGCCGAGCCGGGAATTAATTACTTTTGGGGGTTCGGGTGGCTATCAGGTTTATTCCTGTGGCCAGGAAGAAGAGGGAGATGAGGGATGAAACCAGGTAATTTGTTTTCTGGTAATAGCTGGAAAATAAAATTGAAAGCAGAAGAAATAATGAGAAAAAAGCTAAAACCTTCAGTTTTTTTCCAGAAATTTTGTCGGCTACTTTAAGCAAGTTGAACAAAGATGACAAAATGAAAGCCGTGTATAATAAAACGAAGGCCTGATAACGGGAAAAACTGAAATATTCCACCAGCAGTAGACTGAGACTGAAGAAAAAGAAAAGAAAAGGGTAAATTTTCTTCTGCTTATTTTTGATTTCAATCTTTTCAAGCTTGATTTCCTTTGTCTGATATCTTTCTTCCAGCACAAAAAAATAATAAGCCAGAGTCAGGAAAAACAGAGTCAGAACCTGAAACCAGTTTGGCTGTCGGTTAAGAAGAATCATGATGGTAATTATCACCGGCCAGATTACTGTTCTTACAAAAAAACTTAGTTTCAATTTGAAGGCAAGCCAGGGTAATAATAGCAGGCTCCAGAGAAAAGCCGGTTCAACACTCAGGGAACCTAGTGAAGCAAACCACAGGGTAAAGCCTCCTAGAAGCACTCCGGCATCAAATTTGGAGATAAGCCTCTTGGGTAAATTTTGAGTTTTATTGTTGATAAGTGTACTCATAATTTAGCTTGATATCCGGCTATTTAGTTCCCATTCTGGATTTAAAACAAAAAAGCAACTTTTGGAAAAATTTACTGTTTTGTGAGTGGTTGAGCAGAACTATTTAGAAAGGAGAAGGGGAAAGATGGTTTCACCTTTGCCGGAACGACAAAGGTGAAACACTGAAATATATTTAAATTAACTGCTTATTTCTTTTTACCGTTCATTTTGTTCTTGAGAATTGAACTTGGTGTGAAAGTAACAGTGAAATGGGCAGGAATAGTGATGGGTTTACCAGTTTGGGGATTTCTTCCCTGTTTTTTATTGCGTTTTCTCTTTTTGAAAGTACCAAAACCGGGATATGTGAGTTTGGGGTCACTTGTTTTTTTGGTAGGTTTGGTTTTGATGAAGTAATCGCCTAATTCGTCGAAAAGAGCGTCTACGATTTCACTTACTTGTTTTTTTGTGGTTTTAGCAATTTTTTCGCTTCTGTAAATTTTGTCAATTAATTCGGTTTTTGTCATTATGGTTCCTCGCTTTCTGGAATCTTTCTGATTCGCAGAATAAAAAATTAATAAAAGGTGGGACTAACCCCGTTAAATGTTAGAGAATCAAAATTAAAATTATAAACTATTTAATTGAAAACTACATTATTCCTAAAAAGATCTTTGTCAAGTGATGAAATAAACTTTTTTGTCATATCAATCACTTTCGACCTCTATCCCAAGCGGGCATTGTGAGGGAACCCTTTAAAAACACTGAGGATTTTCCACCTCTGACGGGGCTTATCCATATTCCATTTTTTTTCGTTTTTGACCCCGAAGATTCATAGCTAATCAAGTTACAGTGGGGACTCCATGCGGGATTTTCTGCATTTGGAGCTGAACTGCTAGTTGCCTGCCAACCGCCTCTGGTCTTGAGATCGTAGACATAAATCACCGATTTATTTCCTACAAGTTGAGTAAAAGCAAGATATTCTCTCTTGCCCGAAGAGCACCATCTGGGTGTATAGGTGCGATTTCCAGTTGAAAATAACAACCTGGGTTTACCACCTTTAATCTTTTTTGTGAAAATCTGAGCTCTTTTTCTGCGGTTGGAAACAAATACTATTCTTTTGCCGTCCGGAGAAAACGATGGAGAAGTGTCTATGGAATGATGAGTCGTCAACTTTTTGATAATTCTCCATTTTTTTGTAGTTTTAAAATCTGGTTTCAACAGATATATATCCGGATTGCCTCTGAAATCCATGGTGAGAGCCAGATATTTGCGTTTATTGGAGAGTACCGCAGCATGGTTCATGCCGTTGCGGGCACTGATACGCAAAGGTTTAACCGGATTGTTTCCGGGTTTGACGATATATAAATCGGGATTGTAACGAGCATGGGACGTGAAAAAAAGATATTCTCCTCTGGGTCCCCAGAAAGGTTCCTTGTTATAGGATACTTTGAAGGAAACAAGTTTATGGCTGGAAAGAGATTGGTCTTTTTCTTCTCCGTTGAAATGGGCAACCCTGATATAGGATTTTCCCCTCGTTATATTGTGAACATAAGCCATTTTTGAACCAAAAGCGGAGAATTTTCTTTGGATGATTTTAGCCATTAACTGATTTCCCAGAAGATCAGTTGATTTTTTCAGGTTGCTGGAATTAAAATTGAAACTTGTTTCCCAAATCTCTTTTTTACGGCTGGAACGAGGTGTTTTTCTGGAAAATAACTTTACTTCAACTCCGGTTGTTTTATTGCCCTGTTTTAACTTGAGGGTAATCAGATGCCATTTTGAAATCTGATCGAGGGGAGTTTTGGAAGATTGGTATTTGGGACTGAACTTGTTTTTGAAAGAAAAAGAAGCTGTAAGGGCAAAATTGCTTTTTAATCTGTCTGTAAAAATTTTGCCGGCTTTGGAGTTGGATCCCGTGGATTTGTCTTTAATTACCATATAATGTGGCGGCGGCGGCGGACAAAAACACAATTGCCCTTTGGGACAATTGGGTATGGGGCATTTCACACCCTGGGCTGCAACAGGAAAAAAAGTAATTAAGAGGAGAAGTAATTTGTTCATGATTTATCCTTCCCAGAAGTTTTTCCTTCTGTAGATTTTTTGTTTTTATCTTTATTGCTGTCTGGTTTTTTATTGTCAAGTTTTATGGTTGATTTGGAATTATCAACTTTGCGAGCTCCAATAGTAACATTAAAAATACAACCACGGGTGGTCACACAAGCAGTTATTTTGGTGGGAGGAAGCACCCTGCTTGCCCCTTTGACCGCTTTTCTGATGGCTGCATCGAATTTGCCATTGCCTGAACTTTTCAAAAAGGAAGAAAGGGAAATTGAACCGGTGGAACTGACAGAAACGGAAATTCGAGCTGCCAGAAACTTATTGTTGCCCACTCCCCTGAGGGTAATTCTGCCCAGACGGGAATATACACTACTTCTAACTTTGGGACAGAAAGAAGATGACATGATTGCCAAAGCTTCTGAAGTGCAGGGGTCTTTTTTGTCGCAGGGAGGATTTTCACAAGTTGACTGGTTGGTAATGGTTCGGGTGCTTTCTTTTACTTCTTTTTTTTCCTCGATTTTACAGCATACCTTGCAAACCTCGGGAGCCGCCAGACAAGGTGAACAGGAAGCTTCATCAAAAAGGGAGCAGTCTACTCCGCTGTCATCTATTTTTTCTTCCTTTTCATCCTCTTTCTTTTCCAACTCATTGGCTCCATCCTTTTTAACCACCTGATGTTTTTTGGTTTTAGAGGTTCTGGTTTTGCGGGTCTTTTTATTCAACTTTGTCTTTTTTGCAACCTTGACCTCTTGTACCGGAGGATTGATCTCCGGAGAAACAAGGGAAACAGGTAGAGGTTTTTCGGGCTTTTTAGCCTCAGTTACCGGGGTACTTCCAGCTACACTGTTTGCCAGGAGAAATCCTGCTATCAGATGTAAAATAATGGTGATACTTCCTGAAAGCAGGTGGTTGAAATTTTTTTTGAGAAAAGGATTTGAAATTTTCATTAAAAATTCGAACGAATTTTCCTGTTAAGGAACTATTCAGTTTTGTCTTTAGTTTTATCTTTCTTCTTTTTATTAACCAGCAGACCGAGTTTGGTTATTCCGCCTTTTCTGACTTCCACCAGCAATTTCATAATCTCCTCATATTTCAACTCTTTGTCTGCCTTGATATTGGCTTCTTTTTTGTTGCTGAATTTATTGAGCAGTACATTTTTGAGTGATTTCAATTCGGTGGTGATAAGTTGTTTTTCACCGGCGGTAATGGTGATAGTTTTATCGAGCTCCATGTAAATGGTGAGTTTGCCATCATCTTTGGGAATAGTTGCCGCATCGGCATCAGGAAGATCCAGATCAATACCTTCTGGTTCCAGGGGAGCGGTAACCATGAAGATAATCATTAAAACCATCACCACATCTACAAGTGGAGTCAGATTCATTTCAGAAAGATTTTCATTGTGGGCTTGTTTGGATATTTTCATTGGTAGTTAAACTTATTGGAAAAATTTTCTCTGGGCTATGTTAAGAAAATCATTAGCGAAAGTTTCCATATCTGCAATCTGCAATTTGACCTTTCTCAAAAAATAGTTATAGGCAATAGTGGCCGGAATTGCTGCAATCAAACCAAGAGCAGTTGTAACCAGGGCATCCACAATTCCCGGAGCCACGGTGGATAAAGTAGTATTTCCCTCAATACCGATGGAACTGAAGGTTGTCATTATCCCCCAAACTGTTCCAAAAAGTCCCAGAAATGGTGCTGTAGCCGAAATTGTAGCCAGGATCGGCAAAAGTGATTCCAGCTTGGTTATCTGCACCATGGAAGATTTATGCAACGCTCTTTCCAGGTTTTTCAAATCTTCACCCTGACTTCCCGGCGTATCTTTTGTTCTTTTTTTCAATCGGATCAATTCGTTGTAACCTGCTTTGTACAGTTGGGACAAAGAACTTCCCGGCAGGTTTTTACTGAATTTGAAAATTTGATCCAGATTATTGCCACTCCAGAACTTCTCTAGAAACTGAGAATTGTTCTTTTTGATCTTGGAGTAGAAAACACCCTTGAACACTATAATATACCAGGTTAGCAAACTGAATATTATCAAAACTATCAAATCGAGCAGAACCATTCCCCTGGAATTGAGGATCATTTCCATTATATTGAGGGACTGGGCTGATATTTGATATATTGATGCGATTTCCATTCTATCCTCCAAAACAGGTTTTATTTAAAAGACTGGAACCTGAAGCAAAAACCCGAACTGCCCAGATAGTTGCCAAATAATCGGCTTGTTTGACACCGGTAAAATACAAGTTGAGTTAAAGGCCCGGCAAAGGGTAGTCAGTTCCAGACTCAAAACAGAATTGAATCAGACTTTACTATAAAGATGCATAATTAAAAGTCAAAAAGTACTTTTTAGTCCCTTCCTGATTTAAACTGGTGAGTCGATCAAAATCTGAAACAATCAACTCGGAGCATAATCTCCAATGAAAAAATATATTTCCATCAAAAAAGCAGCCGAACATAATTTAAAAAATATTGATCTTGATATTCCCCGGGAAAAATTCATCGTGGTCTGCGGTCCTTCCGGTTCCGGAAAATCAACTCTGGGATTTGATATAATCTATGCAGAAGGTCAAAGACGCTATGTAGAATCTTTAAGTGCCTATGCCCGTCAGTTTCTGCCAAAACTCGACAAACCCAAAGTCAAGGAAATCAACGGACTATCTCCGGCTATCAGCATCGAACAATATGCCAGCACTCGCAACCCCCGTTCAACTGTGGGAACTGTCACTGAAATCCATGATTTTCTCAGGGTCTTTTTTGCCCGGCTCGGGGAACCCCATTGTCCAGTTTGTAACAGGAAAATCGAGAAACAGACAGGGGAAGAGATTGTCGATGATATTCTCAAAGGCAAAGAGGGAACAAAATTCTATCTTCTCGCCCCTCTGGTCAACAGGAAAAAAGGAAGACACGAAAATATCATTAAAAAAGCCCGAAAAGAGGGTTTTTCCAGACTGAAAATTGACAACCGGATATATGAACTAGACGAAGTTCCAACTCTGGAAAAAAACAAAAAACATACGATTCTGGCGGTGGTTGACAGATTGAAAATTAAAAAGAAAATGCGAACCAGGCTGGCGGATTCAGTTGAACTGGCGTTGGTTTACGGCAATGGAAAGCTCATTTTCGAAACTGCCGATGGTGAAAAAAAATACTATAACACTCAGTCGGCCTGTTCCGTTCACCAGATCGGACTTCCCGATCCCGAACCCCATATCTTTTCCTTCAACAGTCCCGATGGTTCCTGTGAAAAGTGCCACGGAATCGGTTCTGTTTATTATTATGAACCTGATCTTATCGCTCCCAACCGCAGTCTTTCCATAAATCAGGGAGGTTTGATTCCTTTCAAAAAATATGCCCTCAGAACCTGGAGTGATCCCTTTGCCGTGGTAGGAGAAAAATATGGATTTAACCTTGACACTCCCCTGGAGAGAATTTCGTCCCAGGGATGGAAGGCTCTGTTTGAAGGTGATGACGAGCTTGACTGGATTGGAATCAAGGAAATTCTCAAGCAGGGCGAACACTACCGGGGACGTTTCAAAAAGAATTATGCCAGATTCAGGCAGAGCCAGGAATGTGATCTGTGCGAGGGAGCCAGACTCAATCCCGTAGCCCTGGCTTTTCAGATTGAAGGAATTAATATCGATGATTTCACCCGTAAGCCCATTAGTTCGGCTTTGCAATGGCTGCTGCAAATCAAATTCACAGGTCTGCGGGCCAAACTGGCCGCTCCTCTGATCAAAGAACTGGTTCATCGGCTTAAATTCCTCAACAAGGTGGGATTGAACTACATTTCTCTGTCCAGAGAAATGTCTACAGTATCAGGAGGAGAAGCACAGAGAATCAGACTAGCCAGTCAGTTGGGAGGAGGTCTGGTGGGAGTGATTTATGTTCTGGATGAACCCACTATCGGATTGCACCAGCAGGATAACAGAAGACTGCTCAACACTTTGAGAGAATTGCAATCCAGAGGAAATACGGTAATTGTTATTGAACATGATGAACAGACAATGAGAGAATCGGATCATCTGATCGAATTGGGACCGGGTTCGGGAAAACACGGAGGAAATCTGGTTTTTCAAGGTACACCCCAAAGATTGTTGCAAGCATCACAATCCCTTACCGCCAAATATCTCAGGGGCGATCTGAAAATCAAAGAGCCTGAAACCAGAAGAAAAATTAAAGATTTCTTTTATTTGAAAAATATCAGAACCAATAATCTCAAAAATATCGATCTTAAACTGCCTTATAAAAATCTCATTTGCGTCACCGGAGTTTCCGGTTCAGGCAAAAGTTCACTGGTAGTGGACACCCTTTATAATCACCTGTCGGTTCATCTGGGTAAAAAAGCCGGAAAAGCAGGTAAAATAGATGGAATGAAAAATATCGACAAGATCAAAAAATGCATAATGATCGACCAGTCCCCCATTGGCAGAACTCCCCGCTCCAATCCAGCAACCTATACCAAGGTCTTTGATCAGATCAGGGATATTTTTGCCTGTCTGCCGGAAGCAAAAACCAGAGGGTACCAAAAGGGACGCTTCAGTTTCAATGTCAAGGGAGGACGCTGTGAAGCCTGCAGAGGAGAAGGTATAATCAAGGTTGAAATGCATTTCCTGCCGGATGTTTTTGTCAAGTGCGACCTTTGTGAAGGCAGAAGATACAATCGGGAAACCTTGGACATAGAATACAGAGGCAAAAATATAGCCGAGGTTTTGGAAATGACTGTGGAAGAAGCAGTTGAATTTTTTGCCAACTTTGAAGCTTTGCAGAGAAAACTCCGGATTCTGAAAAATGTGGGACTGGATTATATTCAACTGGGACAGCCGGCCACCACTCTTTCCGGAGGTGAAGCCCAGAGAATTAAAATTTCAAGAGAACTGGGAAAGAAAAGTCTGCCGGGAACCCTGTATATTCTGGATGAACCAACCACGGGACTACATCAGCATGAGGTGGGGAAATTGATAGAAGTACTGCATTCTCTGGTGGATAAAGGAGCAACGGCGGTAGTAATTGAGCATAATCTCAATGTAATCAAGGCGGCAGATTATATAATTGATCTTGGTCCCGGCGGGGGAGATGAAGGCGGGCAGATAACAGGTGAGGGAACTCCCGGGGAAATAATGAACAATCCCGATTCGATTACGGGTAAATACCTGAAAAAAGATAAGGAAGTTTAGATTTTTTTTCCCAGCAGCCCGGCCATGGGCTTGAGAAAATCGAGCAATTTACTGAACTGAATCGGAGTCAATGACTGCAAACCATCGGAACGTGCTTTTTGGGGGGTTTCATGAACTTCAATCATGAGACCGTCGGCTCCAATGGCCAGAGCGGCTCTGCTCAAAAAGGGAACGAGCTTTGCCCTGCCGGAAGCATGGGATGGATCAACAAATACCGGATATGGTGTTTTTTCCTTGAAAATGGGAACAGAAGACAGGTCCAGAGTAAATCTGGTTGCAGGTTCAAAAGTTCTGATGCCCCTTTCACAGAGAATTATTTTTTGGTTACCCTGATCGGAAATATATTTGGTAGCCTCCACTACTTCATTTATGGTGCTGCCAAACCCCCTTTTCAATAATACGGGCTTTTTTTGTTTGCCAATTGCTTTAAGCAAAGGGATATTTTGCATATTTCGAGCTCCAACCTGCATAATATCAACATATTTGGCTGCTGCTTCCAACTGGTTTTCACTCATGATTTCGGAAATTGCAATCATCTTGTATTTGGAGGCTATTTTTTGAAGTAATTGCAGACCTTTAACTCCCAAACCTTGAAAACTGTCGGGAGAAGTCCGACTTTTAAAGGCTCCTCCCCTGAAAATTTCAACCCCCAGAAAAGAAAGTTTGCGAGCCAGCAGATCTAACTGTTGTTCTGATTCAACCGCACAGGGTCCTGCAATAATAGAAAATCTGGTTGATGCAAATAGCTGGTTGATGATTGTTTCTTTATTCATGATTTACCTGGTTTTTCAAAAACAAAAACTTTGTCCTGACAGTGCAAATGAGGATTGCCGGCGAATTTTACACCTACCAGTTGTCCTTTTTCTGCAAATTCTACACTTTGATGATTATCATTATATATTGAAGTTACTGTGGTTGCTTCCACTCCGGTAGTTTTGCCCAAAATCAGAACTTTCTGTCCTGTTTTCAACTGTCCCGAATGAACGATGATATCATTAACAGCAATCTTGCGATAGATCTTATCAATTCGCCCCAGATAAAACTTTTTTCTCAATCCCGAGGAATTCTCTTCTCTGGAATAACCCATGGGCCCGGGAGGTTTTTCATAAAATCCCGTGTGAAATCCTTTGTTGTAAATTTTTCTCAAATTATCAACCAAGCGATTTTGTTTTTTCTGGTCCAGTTTTCCCTGGGAAGCTGCATCTAAAGCTTGACGATAAGTTTTAACTACTTCAAAAACATAATCGGCACTGCGGTTTCTGCCTTCAATTTTTAACAGATCGACCCCGGCGGCCATAATCTGATTTAACACGGGAATGGTGCATAGATCACGAGGACTGAAGATGGTGTGGTTTTCCAGTCTCAATTTTTGGCCGGAAATTGTGTCCTTGACCTCGTAACTTCTGCGACAGGGCTGGAGACATTCTCCCCTGTTTCCACTTTGTCCGAACATGAACTGAGAGAGAAAACAGCGACCGCTCACGGCAACACACATGGCTCCATGGCCGAAACATTCCATCTTTAAATTTGATCCCCGAGCTTTCAACTTCTGTTTAATCCGAGATATGGATTCAAGACTTAAGTCTCTGGCAAAAACCACAGCTTTGGCTCCAAGATTTTCATAAAAAAGGGCGCTTTCCACATTGGCTACACTTGCCTGGGTGCTGATATGGAAAGGGATATTCATCTTGGCAGCCAAAGAAATTACTGCCGGATCCCAGACAATCACTCCGTCAACTTCAGCCTGGGCCGCACTGTTTAAAACTTTTTCTGCAGTTTCTATTTCGTTGTCATAGATTTGAATATTCAGAGTCAACCAGGATTCAGCACCATAGTCATGACAACGCTCCACCACTTTTTTTAGTTGATTTAATTCGAAGTTACGAGCTCTGGCTCGCATATTCAATAATTTGGTACCAAAATAAACACTGTCGGCACCTGCTTTCAAGGCGGCGGCAAGCGAAGAAAAATTTCCTGCTGGAGCTAAAAGTTTCATTCTGTAAACCCGAGATTAAAGTATAAATAAAATATACAGATCAGAATTTCTCAGGCAAATAAAACAATATTTGTCCGAGAAACTGATTATTCATATAATCAATAAATTTAAAAAAATCCAGACCCTTGACACAAATGATTTTTTTCTGCTAATGATTAGTTGCTGTCTGTTCGCTAAAGGCAGGAGCAGCAATTATAAAATCAAGTACTTTTATTGTTTTATTAATCAGCTACTGATTTTTCTTTCGGCAGATTTACGGGGAATTTTCCAGTTTATTTTTGCCTGACTCCTAATCAGAGCACTAACCCTATCCGGATTTAAACCGAACAAAAAATTCAGTTTCAATTTGCTTCTTTTCCAAGAATTAACTAGTTTACATCTCAAAAAGGAAGGTATTCGCCTGAATATGGAATTTAACCTCATCTGCTTTATCGCAACTTCTTGAAATAGTGGCAACTATGTCTGGGAAGTTACTGTACGCATCAGAGGCAAACTTTTTATCCAGTCAAAAAAAACCATTCTGAGATGAAAACTAACTGACAGCAAAACAATTCTGCAGGCAAATTGAACGTCAAGGAACTTATCAAAGGAAACATAATGGATCCAACCAATTCTAAAACTCCAGAAAATTCAGATTTTTCAAAAATGTTGAACAACCAGCCTGCAAACTTTGAACGATACGAACCTGGAGAGAAAATCTCAGCCAAACTAGTTACTATTTCAGATGAATGGGCTTTTCTCGACATCGGCAGAAAAGGAGAAGGGGTTATCTCCCGGGAAGAACTGGAAGACAAGGATGGAAATCTTGAAGTTAAAACCGGAGACTACATTGATTGTTTCTTTGTTTATACCAAGAATGGGGAATATCATTTTACCAAGAAAATTGGCGGTGGCCGGGATGCAGGAATTGAACAACTGGAAAATGCCTACCACAATGAAATTCCCATTGAAGCCTATGTTGAACAAGAAATAAAGGGAGGCTACGAAATCAAACTCCCGGGTAATAAACGCGGATTCTGTCCCTTTTCTCAGATGACCCTGAGGCGTTCCGACGACAATTCCAAATTCATTGGCACCCATCTTACCTTCCACATAATTGAATTCTCTGAAAAAGGCAGAAATATCGTTGTTTCCAGAAGAAATCTCCTGGAAGAGGAAGAAGAAGAAAAGAAGGAAATACTCAAAGAAAAATTGCAGGTGGGACAGACAATCGAAGGCAAAATCACCTCTCTGCAAAAATTTGGAGCTTTTGTAGATGTAGGCGGAGTTGAAGGATTGATCCCCATTTCCCATATTTCCTACAATCGGGTTGAAGACGTCAGTAACTACCTGCAGGTGGGACAAATTGTCGATGTGGAAATCATGTCCCTTGACTGGGAAAACAACCGTCATTCCTTCAGCCTCAAAAACACCCTCGATAATCCCTGGGAATCTCTTACCCAGCTTTTCCCAGTCGATTCAGTTCACAAAGCCAAAGTTGCCCGACTGGAATCATACGGAGCTTTTATTACTCTAACAGATGGCATTGACGGACTTTTGCACATTTCAAAAATCACAAACGGCGGCAAAAAAGTTAAATTTCCAGCTCAGGTTTTGAAAGAAGGACAGGAAATAGAAGTAAAAATTGAAAGTGTTGATCCGGTGAAACGCCGTATTTCTCTGGCAATGCCCGGTGACTCCAACCAGGCTCCTGAAAATGAAGAAAATAAACTATACACTCAATTCAAAGAAAAAAATAAAAACAAAAACAAAGGCGGCATGGGATCTTTGGGCAAATTGCTGCAAAAAAAACTTGATGACAAATAGAACCCGATAGTTTAATGAAAATTCTTCTGGTGCGCCCTGCCTACAAATCTATTTTCTCCCTGTTCAATCCAGTTATCACCGAACCCCTGGCTCTTGAATACCTCGCAACAATCATTTCCAGACAGGGACACAGGTATTCCATCTGCGATCAACCCGCCTCGGCTTTTGTTCTCATCAAAAAATTATTGAAATTCAAACCGGATCTGGTTGCGATAACCGGATATCTTACCGCTGAAGATGAAATAAAAAAAATTGCCAGAAGGGTAAAATTGTTCAACCCGAAAATTCTGGTCATGGCCGGGGGAGTTCATGTGGAATTAAATTACCGGAATCTCCAAACTCCCTATTTTGATATTCTAAGTTGTTCCGGGGGAATCCAACCTTTTTCCAAGCTGCTTGCCCACAATTTTTCTACAAAATCCTGGCCTTTGACAGAAGGCATCAGGTACAGGCAGGGAAAAACCTGGAAAACCAACAAAAAGTTAAAATTAAACCCGGAAAAACTGCCCCTGCCCAACAGAAGCTATTTTCGGAAAAACATACAAAAATTCAGATATTTGAATTATGGACCCGTTGCTCTGCTGAAAACAGCCTGGGGTTGTCCCTTCAAATGCAATTTCTGTTATTGCCGAATGCTGAATGATCAACAATATCTCCCCCGAAAAATAACAGATGTAATCCATGAACTGAAAACCATCGAACATGATTTAATCTGGATCATCGACGATACCTTTCTGCTCAAGCGCAAAAGAGTGGAAAAATTTATTGAACAACTTCATCAAAACAAAATTCGGAAAAAATTTATCGTTTACAGTCGAGCTGATTTCATAGCTGAAAACAGTGATCTGCTTCCTGCTCTGCGTCAGGCGGGAGTAATCGACATAATCGTCGGGCTGGAAGCCACTGAAGATAAAACCCTCGATCAATACGAAAAAGGGGTGAAAGCCAACCAGAACAACCTTTGTGTCAAATACTTGCGGGAAAACGGGATAAATCTGACCGCTCTGTTCATGATCAAACCAGATGCTACCTGCCGCGATTTCAAGAAAATGGGCAGGTGGATCAAAAAGATGAAAATAAACACCTATACCCTTTCCATCTTTCTGCCCTTGCCGGGAACCGAAATTTATGAGAAGTACCGGGAAAAATTGACGACCAACAAGATCAGGAAATGGGATTTTCTCCACCTGGTGCTGCCTCCGGAAAATATGAACAGATTTTCTTTTTATTTTAACTTTTATAAATTGTATTTCAGGGCTTTTGTCAAAAACATCAACACTTATCTGCCTGAATACTTATCTGGCCGGACACAATAAGGAAATTAGATGAATTCAACAAAAATCTGGGATTTTTGGGCTCATAAATATGAAAAACTCTGGGTTCAAAAATACTCTCTCAAACCCACTAGAAAGTTGATATTAGAAGAAATCAGAAAAATTGCAGAAAACTCGGATGGTAAACTTGAAATTCTGGATGCCGGCTGTGCTACCGGTCAAACTATCAGAATGATCAAGGACAATTTGCCAACTGACAAAGTTTACTGCCAGGGAATTGATATTTCCCCAAAGATGATCGAGATGGCAAAAAATCTTGATCCTGAAGGATTTTATGAATGTCTGGATGTTGCCCAAATGGTTCTGATACCAAATAAATATAATGTTATTATCTGCACCCATTCTTTCCCTTATTATTACCGCAAGGAAGAAATACTCAAAAATTTTTCCAAAATGTTGACCCCTGATGGATATCTGATTATGGTACAAGCATCACAAAATAATTTATGGGATAAAATCGCCATGAGTTTTGTCAAATTGACAACTTCACAAGCTGAATATCCTTCTTTGCTTAAAATGCTCAAATTAATCCTGGCAACCCCTTTTGAACTTGAAAATTTAAAATTGCTCAAAGAAAAATTTTACATGGCATCAATCTTCATGTTTGTTTGTAAAAACAGAAAGGACTCTATCAGTGAAAACTAAATTATTCTTGATAACCTTCATTTTATTTGCCGGCCTCGCAGCCTGCGACGACGATTCCGACGACAACAATGCCAACAACGTCAACAACGTCAACAATACAAATAATACAAACAATTCTGGGTGCGGCAATGGACTAATCGAAGGTTCCGAAATCTGTGATGGAACAAATCTGGGTGAATTAACCTGTTTTGATTTTGATTTTGCCGGCGGTAATCTGGCTTGCATTGCTGATTGTCAGGATTATGACACCAGCAGTTGCGAAGTAACAGCCCCTTTAGAAGCTGTAATTGTCAGCGTCAACCTTCATGGCGGAGGCGTACAAAAAGTAAATTTTACAAACTGGGAAACAGGATCAGATGCCGATCCCTGCACCATCAGTGTCATGACGTCAGGTGACGGACCCCTTATTGGTCTTTGTCCTGATGTTGCCGCCCACAACTACGGCAATGAAATTGATTTCTACGACGTTGATTCAGTCCCCTCAGAAATGGAATTCACTACAGACGGCACAGAAACTTATGTAATCGGCGATACTTGGAGAGACGGCGGAGTTGGTGAAACCGGATTCACCATGTCTGAAAATGTATATTTACTGCACCTGCCGGACAATACTTACGCCAAATTCGAAGTCCTCAGTGCTGTAAACGGTTTGATTGAAATACTTGCTTTCCGCAGTAATGACACCAACCTCGAATGTGAACAACCCTCCAAATAATCCAAATTTTATTTCCTCCCCAGTCAAAAAACCCCATTTTGAACTTAATTTCCAAAAAAATTCATTAAAATGATCTTTGTCATTGCAACAAAGTAATGAAACCGTTAACATCAGTTGATGGTAAAAAAAATTCCAAATTTCCCAAACAAAATAAACACCTCATAATTCATAAAACAAAGCTTAATAATTGTATTTATTAGGTATTTAACTTTTTATGATTTTTTTTGATCAGGTTCTGCAAGTAGTAAAATGGTAATATTAACTCAAAGAAATTAAATTTTTCCAGAGCGTTTACAAGAGAGAGGATATGCTTAAAGATATCAAAACCTTAATCACCAACCTCCTGAGTTCTTCCCAAATCAACAACCAGATTGAAACAATCAAAGAAAAACTTGCCCAAGAAGATATTTCTGACAATGAAAAGGTAGTTTTTCTGGAAAAATCATTCCGCAAAGCAATCAAGTCAAATCGACTGAGAATTGCCCTGGCTTTTTTGGATATTATTCTGGAAATAGATCCTGAAAATATTGAAAATATCAAAAGAAAAGCTGAATTGCTGGAATCAGAGTTATGGCAAGGGAACAATTCCCTCGAAGCTTACCGCCAACTTGCCAAATTGCAGCCGGAAGACGAAAAATTATCCGAAAAAGTAGAAGAACTTGAATTGGAAGCCGGCAATTACGAAAAGCTGCTTTCCAAATTCACCACTGAAGCCGAAGACGCTGAAGAAAAAGAGCTGGCTTCTCATATGTTCTACAAAGCTGCGGAAGTATCGGCCAAATATGCAGAAGACAAAGAACAGACAGAACTTCTGCTCATGCAATCCCTTAAACAGGATGAAACCAACGGTGACGCCCTCAAGCATCTTTGTCGCATCTACAGGGAAAATCAAAGATACGAAGAATTTGTCAACCTGATCAAGCCCAAACTCGATCTTTTTGAAGATCCTGACAACCGCCAGTTGCTGACCCTCGAAACAGCAGAATACTTGCTGGAATACCTTCAAAATCCCCAGGAAGCTGAAACTCTAATCAAAAAAGTAAGAGAAGAAGATCCTGATAACGCCAAGTCTAAAACTCTGCTTGTCTCAGCCTATAACCAACAAGATAAAACCGAAGATCTGATTGAGTTTTATGAAAATGAAATCCAGACTTCTCGTCGCCCCGATCCCGGGATTTATCTCCAATTGGGAATGATCTGGTGGAGACAACTGGAAGATCTTGACAAAGCCGAACAATATTTCCGCAAATTACGCAAAACCGAGCCTGATTCCCCCCTGCTCCTCAATTTTTACGAAGCCTATTACCTCGAAAAAGATGAGCCCATGCGCTATATTTCCATGCTGCAGCAGGCAATGCGCAAAGCCAGAGGCGACATCAACGAAACTGTCAAATTCGCCCGCAAAATAGCTGAATTCAGCATCGAAGTTAACCCCGGCAAGGCAATTGACGTCTGGAAACGAATTCTCAAGCAGGATCCTGCCCACGAAGAAGCCAAAGAAGAGTTGAAAAAACTCTACCACAAGACAGAAAAATGGAATGCCCTGGTTGAACTTTACAAAAAAGAAGAGCGTTCACTGCCCAAAGATAACATCGAAACCAGAGTAAACACCCTCATCAAAATGGCTCAGATTATCGAAGATAAAATGCAAGTCGATGCCATGGTTGTCAATGTTTACAACAGCGTTCTGAAACTAGATCCCGAAAATGAACAGGCCATTGAAGAACTTTCTGAAAAATACAAAAAAATGGGAAGATGGAAAGAAGTCATCACCATTTATCAGAAAAAAGCTGATAATACCAAAGAGCTCGACACCAAAAAAGAATACCTCAAACAAATCGCCCATTTTTGGAGCGAAAATCTTTCTAATCCCAATCGGGCTGCTCAGCCCCTTGAAGAAATTCTTGAATTTGATCCCGGCGACATCGAAGTAATCAACAGTCTCAAAGACATCTACGAACAAAGAAGAAACTGGAAGGGTCTGTTTTTCCTGCGCCAAAAAGAACTTGAACTGATCCCCGAATCAGAAAAACACGAAAAACTTGTCGAACTGGCCGAATTTGCTCAAAACCCCCTTAACAACATAAAATTGGCTATTGAAACCTGGAATCGCATTCTGGAAGTTGATCCCTACGATATAGACGCCATGGAAAATCTGATTTTCCTCTACAGAAGGGACAAAAGATATCCCGCTCTGGTAGAAATGCTCAATCGCAAAATTTCCATGTCCACCGATGAAGAGGCTCTGCCCCTTCTCGAAAAAACCGGAAATATCCTCACTGACAAAATGAAATCCTATGGCGCCAAAGCCATGGAAATATGGGAAAGAGTTCACGAACTCAATCCCAACCATCCAAAGTCTCTCAAAATTTTAAAAACTCTTTATGCAGAAAATAAAAATTGGGAACAACTGGAAAATTTATTCTCTCAAAACGACAATTGGCTGGGATATATCGAAACTCTAAGTCAATACGCTTCTAGAGAAGAAGATCCTGAAGCTAAAATCTTCCTGCTCTTTAAAGTAGCTGATATCTACCGCACCAAAATCGGCAAACCGGAAAGAGCCATCAAGCCTTACGAAAAAGTTCTGAAAACCGATGAAACCAACAAAACCGCAGCTGATAACCTCCTGCCCCTCTATGAAGAGTTGAATCGCTGGAACAAAGCTGCCGATATGTACGAAGTTCTGCTCAAAAACGCCGACAGCAAAGAAGAGAAATTGCAATGGCTCCACAAACTTATTGAAAGCTACGACAAAAAACTCAGCGATCCCACTCAAGCTTTCAAGTGGTGTGGAAAAGCCTATCTCATTTCCCCTTTTGACAATCAAATTATTGAGCAATTGCAAAGTTTCGCCGAGCAGGCTGACAAATGGATTGATCTGGCAGAAATATACAATCAGGTCAAACCTGACATGGAAGGCGACGACAAAATTGATCTGCTCTCACGTCTTTCCAAAATTTATATTGAAAAACTCTCCGAACTGGAAAAAGGCGAATCAGTTCTCCAGGAAATTCTTGCCATCAATAAAGAATCCCACAAAGCTCTCGAAGGACTTGCTTCTATTTACGAAATCAAAGAAGAGTGGGATGAACTTACAGCAATTTTAAACAAACAGATAGAATTAGACAGCGAACCCGAAAAAACCATCTGGGCCCGCGAAAAAATGGCCTCCATCATGGAAATCCAAAAAGATGACAAGGAAAGCGCAATTCGTTATTACAACGAAATTATCGACATAGATCCTGCTCATCTCAAATCCTTGCAGGCTCTTGACCGCCTCTATCTCGGGGAAAATGAATTTGAAGAATTGGCTCGCATCCTTAAAATGGAAATCCAGGAAGTTGAGGAAGAAGAAAGAATCATCAACCTCGAATTCCGTCTGGGCGAACTTCTCAAAGACATGCTTGAACAACCTGAAGATGCGTTGCCCCATTTTGCCAGAGTTCTGGAATTTTCTCCCCAGCACGAAGAAACTATAGCCGCTATCAGAGAAATTCTTGAAAATCAAAAAAACAACCAGACCGGAATCGAAGCTGCCGGACATCTTCTTCCTTATTACAAGCAAGAAGAACTCTGGGAAGATTATACCTTCGCTCTTGAAGTCATTGCCCGACAAGAAGAAAATGAATCCAAAAAGATTGAACTTTACCAGGAACTTCTCGATATCACTACTCAGAAAATAGGTGACATGGGCAAGGGCTTTGATCTGGCTATTCAATTGTTCAAACTGAAACCCGAGGACGAAGAAGTACGCAAAAAACTTCACACCCTCGCCAAACTTGATGAACGAATTAACACTCTCAAAGAAACTTATCTCGAATACATAGAAAACCATGAAGACAAACTCAAACTTTCCCTGTCCTGGGAAATTGCCCGCATGGAAGAAATTGACGAAGACAATCGGGAAGAAGCCCAAAAATTCTATCTTACCGTACTGGAAGAAGATCCCCTTCATGAAGGCGCTTTTCTTGCTCTCGAAAGAATTTTCTCCGGTTCTGAAGACTGGAAAGATCTTAAAACTCTGTATACTAAACGCCTTGATGTTGTAGTTGAACCCGAAGAACAAAAAGATATCCTCACCAAGTTGAGCCATCTCAACGAAAATATGCTGGCCAACGTAGAAGCTGCCATCAACTCATATACCAAATTGCGTGAACTCGATAATGAATCTAATGAAGCCTTCGAAGCTCTCATCAGACTTTACGAAATATCGGACAAATGGGAAAATCTGGCCGCCCTCTATGAAGACGAACTCATCTATGCTGATTCCGACCAGGAACGAATCGATCTCATGTATAAACGAGCCGATATTCTCCTGCACAAAATGGAATCTCCCAATCTGGCCATCGATATTCTCCGTGAAATCCTTGAATTCGATCAGAGACACGAAAATACTCGCCAGATGCTCGAAGAGATGCTTCAAATCAAGGAAACAAGACAAAAAGCAGCTGATATTCTCATCCGGCTCATGGAAGATGAAAATAACCATGAAAAATTGGTTGATCTCTTGGAAATTAAACTTGAAAACACCCAGGACAACTATGAAGCCGTTGATATTCTCTCTAAAATCGGCCAAATTCTTACCCTCAAACTCAGTGAACCGGAAAAAGCATTTGAAGTATGGCGACGAGCTATCCAATTTGATCCCGCCAGTGCCAATGTCAGAGATTCCATCGAAAATCTCGCTATTGCTCTCAATTCCTACGAAAAATTAGTAGAAGTATGGCAGGAAGCCATTGAAGCAGTTGAAGACAACAATCTGCTTATCATCGAATACCTCGAAAAAATAGCTGATATCCATGAGACCCATCTGGAAGAACCGAAAAAATCCATCGAATGGTATAGAAAACTTCTGGAAAAAGCCGGTGAAGAAAGCATGTTGCAAAAACAGGACGAAGCTGCCCAGGCTCTGGTGAACCTGTATCAATCCATGGAAGAATGGATTGAAATTATTGAAATCTATAAAAAGCAACTAAACTGGACTCAGGGAGAAGAAGAACGAAAAGATATTTACCGTAATATCGCAGTTCTCCAGGAAGACATGCTTGATGCTCCTCTGGAAGCCGCTCAAACCTATCAAAAATTACTGGAAGAATTTCCCACTGATGACGAAGCTCTTGATCGACTTGAATTTATTTATTCCCGCATCGAAAAATGGGATGAGCTTGTAAAAATTCTGGCCAAAAAAGTCGAACTTACCCAGGATGAAGAACAACGACTCAATTATTTCTCCAGAATTGCCATCCTCAGGGAAGAATCTCTTAATGATCTCGAAGGAGCCATTGAAGCTTGGACTTCAATTCTCAACGAAAACCCGGAACATGGCGAAGCTATCCGTTATCTTGCCCGCCTCAATGAACAATCGGGCAATTGGACCGATGTTTTCGATTATGTAGAAAGAGAACTCAATCTCACCGAAAACGACGAAGACCGACGCTCTCTCAACTACAGGCTGGGTTATATTCTGCAGGTACATCTTGAAGAACCTGAAAGAGCAATCTTTTACTACAGAAATGTTCTTGATGAAGATCCCTCCCATGAAAAATCCAAAGCAGCTCTGGAATCCATGCTTCAAGGTGAAGAAACTCTTGCCCTTCAGTCAGCGGAAATTCTTGAAACTATCTATGAACTTGAAAACAATTGGGAAAAACTTACAGCCCTTTATGTTCTCAAAGCCGGATATGCTTTTGATCCCCACCAGAAAGTATCCCTCTTCCTTAAAATAGCCGGAATCAAAGAAACCGAACTTGGTAAACCGGTTTCGGCCTTCGGCTTTTACGGACAAGCCCTCAAGGAAGCTGTTGGAGAACCTGAACTGCCTGATATTCTTGCTCAACTTCAGCGCATTGCCGCTCTGGAAGATAAATGGCAACAATTGGTTGACCTCTACATTCAGGTAGCCGATGACATTATCGACATAAATCTGCAACAACAGGTATTTCTGACCATAGCCGACATTGCCAGAGATGAACTCGAAAAACTTGATATTGCTCAGAAGTATTATGAAAAAGTTCTGGAAATTTCCCCTGAAAATTTTCACTCCATGGATGCTCTGGAAAGGGTTTACGAACTTACAGAGCAATGGGATCAACTGCTTGGCATCTATACAAAAAGGGCCAATATGGCTCTGGACAATCTTGATGCCCGTTATGACGCTCTGGTTAAAGCAGCCGAATTGTGCAGGAAAAAACTCAATGAACCAATTCGAGCCATTGAATACTATAACACTATCCTCGAATTCAAGCCGGACGACTACAAGATTTTCCGTTCTCTCGAAGAGATTCTCTTTGATCTGGAAAAATGGGACAATTTGATAGAACTGTATGAAAACAGAATTCGCTACACCACCAAATTGCAAGAAGCTGTGGAAATCAGATTCAATATGGGTGAAATTTTCTGTGATTATCTCGAAAATCAGGACAGAGCTCTTGAATCTTTCCGTGCCGCTCTGGGTGGAAGTCCTACTTCCGAAGAAATCATCAACAGACTGGAAAGTTTCCTCGATAAAGAAGATTACTCCGGTGAAGCTTCAGAAGTACTCGTGCCTGTTTATGCAGCTCGTCAGGAATGGAAAAAACTGATCAAGGTTCTTTCTATTCAGAGAGACATTAAACAAACTCCCGAAGAAAAAGCCCAACTTACCAGCCGCATAGCAGAACTATATGAAACTGTCCTCGATGATCTTGAAGAAGCTTACACCTGGTATGGTCATCTGCTGCTGGAACAACCTGACAATCAAAAGGTCAGGGATCGTCTTCTCAATCTCTCGGAACTCCTGAATAAATGGGAAGTACTCACCGAAGTATTCTCTAAAATTGTAGAAGATGCCTATTATGCGGGAGAACACATCACTATCATCATGACTCACCTTGCCCGTATTTATGCCCGGGAAATGAATAAAATCGACGAGTCCATGAAGTATTACAAACGTATTCTCGAAAGTGACAGTTCCAACGAAAATATCTTCAGAGAACTTGAGTTACTCCTCCTTGAAAATGAACGCTGGGACAATCTGCTCAAAGTATATCGCGATGCAGCCGACTCCTTTTATGATCCTGAAAAGAAAAACCAGAATCTGTACAAGATTTCTGAACTTCTCGAAGATAAACTCGATAAACTCGAAGAGGCAGTAGAAGTTTATCGCGAAATTCTTGAATCATCACCAGAAGAACAAAAAGCGGTTGAAGCTTTAACCAAACTCTATACAAAACTCGGCAACTGGGAAGATTTGATCGAACACCTGATCCAGCAGGTATCAATGAAAACAGTACCTGCAGAAATCATAGAACTCAATCTCAAGCTTGCCGAACTTTATTATGAAAAAGTTGATGATCCAGATTCCGCTGTTTTCAGACTTGAAGAAATCATCAATATCGATCCTCTCAATGAAAACACCATCGATTATCTGGAAAAACTTCTGGATAAAGATTCCATCAAATTGAGGGTGGCTAAAATTCTGGAACCCATCTACAAAGAACTTGATTATTGGAAACGACTTGTCTTTGTATATGAAATCCAGATTGAACTTTCCGAAGATGAATATCGCAAAATAGAATTACTCAAAGAATGCGCCCATCTTTACGACGGAAGGGGGGATGATCTGGCTCGGGCCTTCACATCCCTCAGTGAAGCATGGAAGCTCGAACCTTCCAACCGTGAAATCCTCAATAGAATCTATGAAATTTCAGTAAGGGAAGGTAATTGGGAAGAATTGATAGCTGTTCTTCAGGAAGGCATCAAAGACAACTATGACACCGAATTGCAAATTGATGTTCTCTTGAAAATTGCCAGAATACAGGCTGAAACTCTTGATGACAGGGAACAGGCAATCATCACCTATTACAAATTGCTGGATATCCGTGATGATCATCTGCAGGCAATCACCGAACTTGCTCAACTGTTGCAAGAATCCGAACAATGGAAAAAACTTTCTGCTCTCCTGGCTAGAAAGTCAGAACTACTGACAGATCAGGAGGAAATTCTTTCCACTCTGAGACAACTTGCCCGCTTGCGTCAGGACGTACTTTCCGAACCTGAAGAAGCCATTTCCACCTGGGATAAACTGCTGATGTATTCCCCCGAAGACACTGAGGCTCTCAGTGCTCTCGAATCCCTCTACCGGGAAACCGAAAAGTATAATGAACTTTCTGAAATTCTGAAAAACATCATCCGTCTTGATGGAGAAAACAAAATTGAAAAAGCTTTCAAACTGGCAGAAATTCAGCAGGAAAAACTCAATGATTCCTTCGAAGCTATCTCAGCTCTCAAAATTATCACTGAAGATTCCCCTGACAATATCAAAGCCATGGAAATGCTCTCAGACTTGTATAAACAAGACGAGAACTGGTATGAGTTAATCAAAACTCTCGAACAAAGAACAGGACTGGAAACTGACAACGACAAACGTAACGACCTGATTCTTGAAACTGGAAATATCCTGAGAGATAAAATCAACGACATCGAAAAAGCTGTTGAAAAATACAATTTTATCCTCGATTTCAACCCCGATCATGAACAGGCTGTAGCTGCTCTGGAAAAACTTCTCGACAGAGTTGAATACAGAAATATCGTAGCCAAAATTCTCGAACCCCTTTATCAAACCAAAGGTCAGAACAAATCCCTGATCAAATTGTACAAATTACTGCTCGAAGATCAGGCTGATCCTGAAAAACGCAAAGTAAATCTCAGATCCATAGCTGAATTGTATCTCACCATCCAGGAACCAATGGAATCCTTCAAATATTGGGGAATCCTCTTTAAAGAAAATCCAGAGAACAAAGATGCTGAAACCCAGTTGCATACTATAGCATCTGAAAAACAGGCCTGGGATAAACTGGTTGAACTTTATTCCGAAATTGTAGAAGAAATCTACGATGAAGAAATCCGCAAAAAAATTCTTCTCACCCAGGCAAATATTTACGAACTCTCACTTGAAGATCTCGAAGGTGCTGTGAGAGTCATGCAAAAAGCTGTTGAATTCATGCCTGATAATTTGGAAATTCTCAACCAACTGGACAGACTGCTCAATCAAACTTCCAAATTTGACGAATTGGAAAACATTCTGCAGATGGAAGCCAACACTGCTTTTGAACCGGATCAGAAATCAACTTATTTCTATCGCCTCGGCCAACTTCGTCTTGAACACTTCGAAAATCATGAAGGAGCCCTGGCTGCCTGGAGAGAAGCTCTTGCTTTCTCTGAAAATCACGAGTTGACCATAACAGCTCTGGAAAAACTTCTCGAAAAGGATACTCCGGTTCTTTCCGAAATTCTCGATCTTCTGCAACCCATTTATGAAAATCTCGGTTATCAAGAAAAAATGGTTGCTCTCCTCAAGAAAAGAATTGAAATTACTAAAGATCCAATTATCAAATCTGAATACATTGTTCAAGCTGCAAATATTTCCCAGCAATTGGGCAATATTGAAGTAGCTTTTGAACTCTGGGGAAAAGCAGTTAAAACCACCCCTGAAGAAAAGCAATATGTTGATGAGTTCATCAAGATCGCCGAAATTTCCAATAAAGAGACTGAACTTATTAAAATTGTTTCAGATATTCTTGACAATAAATTAGATGAAATGACAGCCATCGACCTGGCCATGCTCACCGCACAAATTGCTTTGAACAGCGGTGACAACGAGTCTGTGGAAAAACTTTATCGTTTTGTTCTGAATATTGAACCCGAAAACAATAAAGCTCTCAAGCATCTGGAAGAATTCTATCGCATTACTGATGAAGTCAATAAGCTCATCGAAATTCTCGATAAAAGAAGTGAAGTTATCTTCGATTTTGAGAAAAAAGAAACTATTCTCAAAGAAATTGCCAATCTCAGTGAGCAGCGCCTTGAACAACCACAAAAAGCAATTGATGCCTGGCAAAAACTCTTTGAACAGAATGAATCTAAAAAAGAAGTACAAGACCAATTGATCAGACTTTACGAAAAAACTGAAAATTGGGGAAAACTCATTGATATTCTAAAGGTTAAAGCCAACTATATGGCCAACGATCCGGGACTGCTTGAGGTCAAACACAAAACAGCCCGGTTATTGGCTGAAAAAATGGATAAACCCAATGAAGCCGAAGAAATCTGGCAAGATACTTTCCTCATGTATCCTTCCGATGAAGTTTCCTACGAAGCCTTGTGCTCCATCTACAAAAGCAAGGAAGACTGGGATGCTTTGAAAGATATTTACTTCACCAAATTATCCCAAACCCAGGAAGAAACCGCCAAAGTTCTAATTCTTGAAAATATGGCTTCTCTGGTCTTGAACAAACAAGAAGACCTTTTTGAAGCCGGTGATTATTACAAACAGATCATCGATATCGATGCATCCAATGAAAAAGCTTTCAATAAGTTAGATGAAATCTTCATTAAAACCGAACGTTATCATGATTTAATTCAAATCCTGGAAAAACGAAAAGATTTGTCTAATTCCCTCGGTAATTCAGAAGAAGAAGTTTATTATCTCGATCGAATTGCTCGCATCTGGGAAGAAAACCTCGGTTCTGCCGACAATGCCCTTGAAATTCTCGGAGAAATTCTGGAAAGAGATTCCGGCAACGTAACTGCTCTTACCGGTATGGCCAGGCTTTATGAAAACATGGAAGATCTGGAAAAATGCCAGCAATATCTCGAAAAAGCAGCTTTGCTTGAACCAAAAGGCAGAGAGGGAGCCGAACTGGCCTTCCGCCGTGGTAATATTGCCCTTAAACTTGGAGAAAAGGAAACAGCAATCACCAGATGGGAAGATGCTCTAGATCTTTATCCCGAACATTCCGAAGCTTTTTCAGCTTTGAAAAAACATTATGAAGAAACAGAAAACAAAGAAGGTTTACTGCGACTTTATGAAATTAAATTACCCAAAGTCGAAGATCCAGAAGAAAGACTGCCACTACTGCTTTCAATTTCTGAATTATTTGTTCAACTGAGTGCTTCTGAAGCTGCTTTCCCATACCTTGAAGAAGCAGCCAAGATTGAACCTGACAACATCGAAGTAAAACAAAAACTGGGTGATACGTACTATGCCTCGGGCAACCATGAAAAATCCATGGAAATATATACAGACCTTATCGACAAGTTGAAAACTAACCGCAAAGCCAAAAAATCGCTTTCGGTAATCTATCAGCGTATTGGTAAAATCAAGAAAAGTCAGGAAGATTATGCAGGAGCTCTGGAAATGTTCAATCAGTCCAGACGTTTGAATCCTACAAATATCGATAATATGCTTTCCATTGCAGGTCTGCATGAAAACAACGAAGAACTGGAAAAAGCCCAGAAAATTTACCGAGCCATGCTTTTCCAAAAGCTCGACGGAATCATTACTAAAAGTGAAATCTATTTCAAAATTGCTAAAATTGATCACTCCCTTGGCAATACCAAGAAAGCCATTTCTTCTGCTAAACGCGGATTATCTGAAGATCCAAACAATCAAAAAATAAAGGATTTCCTCGAAGATATCTCATGACCCTATCTAAAATTCCCCAAGTCACTGAGGCAGAATTTTTACTCGGTGCCCGTTCAAGCAAACAATTTCCCCAGGAGGCACTGACCGAAATAGCTATTGCCGGAAAATCAAATGTGGGAAAATCTTCCGTGCTCAAATTACTGCTCAACCGGCGTAAATTAGTTCGCATCAGTCAGACCCCTGGGCGAACCCGTGAAATTAATTTTTTCAAAACTGTTACCAAACAGTTAGCTCCTTTTATTTTTGCGGATTTACCAGGGTATGGCTATGCCAAAGTCAACAGCAAACTGCAAGATGAATGGGGCGAGCTTATCACCGAATATTTATCCGGCAGAGAATATCTCAAACTGGTTGTTCTTCTGATAGATTCCAGAAGAGGTATCAGCGGTTATGAAATTGATTTTCTTTTATGGCTGCAGCAAATGAACAATAATGTAGTGGTTGTCTATACCAAAGTAGATAAAATCCCTAAAAACAAAAGGGGCAACCTGCTTGTTCAGTATCAAAAGAAACTTCCCCAGATGCCACCTCCGATTCTTTTTTCAGCTACCAAAAATACCGGACTTCAAGAATTATGGAAATCAATCCAAAATCACATATAATGGAACAAATTGAAATTTTTCCCTTAAATTCAGATTATCTTGAAGACGTTCTTGAAATTGAGAATTTATGCTTCTCAACTCCCTGGAAAAAAATCAGTTTTATTTCCGAATTCCATCTTTCCTATTCTTTTTCCTTCGGCATAGTCTCAAAAAACGACAATAAACTGAGGGGTTACATTTTTTTCTGGCTGGTTTGCGATGAAATCCATATTACCAATCTGGCCATCGATCCCGCTGTCAGAAAAGAAGGACTGGGAAGCAGTTTGCTTAAATTCCTGATCCAAATGGGGTCTGATGTCAACGTTAAAAAAATTTATCTGGAAGTCAGAAAAAGCAATCATGCCGGCAAAGCCCTTTACAATAAGTTCGGATTTGTTCAAACGGGATACCGATCTCAATATTATTCTGATAACCAGGAAGACGCCCTGCTTTTTACCTATTTTTTTGAAGACTGATCTTTTGAACTTTAAACACAAATAATTTCAGGTTTTATTTATGAAAAATTCACGCAAACTTGTTTCTGTCTATCGGGAATTGGGTCTTAAACAAATACCGCGATTTATCTCCATGGTTGATCGCAATCCTCTTTCGCCCACCTATGGTTGTGCCAATCGGGAATATTGGCTGGCTCGTTCAACTGATTTTCCTTCTTCCATTGCCCAATATGGTATTCTTGGGCTTGCCCTCGCCTACTCCAATAAATTTGTTAATAACCCCTATTTCAAGCATCCCAAGGTAGGGAATTGGATTCTGGCCTGCATGAATTATCTCACCCAAATTCAACACCATGACGGTTCCTTTGATGAATTCTATCCCAATGAAAGAGGCTGGGCTGGCCCCACCGGCTTTTTGCTCCACTCCATGAACCACGGCTACCTGGCCATCAAAGATATTATTTCCCCTGATGATAAAAGTAAAATTATAAATACGATGCTAAAAGCAGCAAAATTTCTCGGAGAAAACAATGAAATAGGCGTTCTGGCCAATCATCACGCAATGGCCTTACTACCTCTGCGGGAAACAATCAATATTTTCAACGCCAACCATCTTGAACCCCTTTTCAAAGTTAGAAAAAACGAATTTCTCAAATATTGCAACCCTGAAGGCTGGTGTCTCGAATATGACGGAGTGGATCCGGGATATCTCAGTGCAACTGTTTCTTTTTTAGGCAGATTAAAACAGGTCAAACCTGATTCCGAACTTGACGAAGTCGCCCACAAAGCTATCGATTTTTCCAAGTATTTTGTTTATCCCAATAACCATTATGGGGGAACAGTCGGTTCCAGAGAAACCTTTCACTTTTATTCCCACGGCTATGAAATTTACGGTAGGGAAAAACCGCTGGCTCTTACACAAGCTAACCACATGATCCAGGGTTTTAAACAAGGATCATCGGTTTATCCTTCTTTGCAGGCTGATCGTTATTTCGTCTACAGAATTCCTGAATTTTTGTTTTCAGCCCGTGATTTCAGCAAACGTCCCGCAAAACTTCCCCCTCTTCCCTGGCAGGAAGATGAAGACAATATTTTTTATTTCAAAGAAAGCGGAATCTGGGGAGGAAAACAGGGTAATCTCTATCTGGTGTCCAATTTGTCAAAGGGTGGCAATTTCAAGCTTTTCAAAATAAATGACAAAAAAACTTCGGGAACCATCATTACTTCAGATTGTGGAATTTCCGGAATTACCGAAAATAATCAAATTTTTACCTCATCCTGGATAGAAAAAGACAAAAATATTTCCACCCACGGGATTGAAGCAAGTCTAACAACCAGATGTCTCACCTTGAACTCCCAAACTTTCAATCCTGCCAAAATGTCCGTTTTCAGAGCTGGAATGGCCGCTATGGGCTGGCATCACAAAGCTGCTAACCAAATCAAGGGAGCTATTCGCAAAGTACTGATGCTACGCAACAACACCCTTCCCATAACTTTAAACAGAATCATCAAATTCCATAAAGACCGGGTCGAAGTAATCGACAAAATCAACTGCAGTAAAAATCTGAAAGTAAAAAAATTGCTTCTCGGTGAAGAATTACCGGTGCGATACGTCCCCCAGTCACGCTATTTCCAACCTGATGAATTGCAGGTAAAAGGAAGGGAATTGACAAAAACCGAATTGAAAATACTGAAAAATACTGGAAAGCTCACTATTAAAAGAACTTTTACCGCCTGATTTTTCCCAAAATTGAATGGAGCAAAAAGGGGGCAAGTTAACTAGTTCCCGTCCCAAAAATGGATGTCATCGTCTGAATGCGGAATTTTACCTCATCTGCTTTGTCATAACTTCTTGAAATAGTGTCAACTATGTCGGCGAAGTTTCTCCTCGCATCTGAGGCGAACTTCTCATTCAGCCAAAAACCCCACTTCTGGGACGGGAACTATACTAGAGTACTTTGTTCAACTCTTTAATAACTTCAGGAAAAATCTTTTTTTCCAAATAGGAAACTATTTTCTTCTCACCTTTATCAATATTCCAAATGCTCAGATATTTTCTGCGAGCACATCTAGTTAAAGAAATCTCTTTGTAAAGATAGCCGTTACGAATATCCAAGAGCCAAGCATTCATCGTAAAAACTACTTTTAAATTGTACATCGGAACAAAAAGCTGTGTAATTAAAAATAATGAAGATATTATCCATGGATTCACCGAAAGTTCTGTCTGGGCGATAGTTGAATAAACCAGCAACAAATCAGCATGGGCTCTTGCTCCAAGTAAACGAAGCTTTTTAATGGAAACTGCCTCTTTTTTTTCAAACCTGCGATGATAGTAGGAGGTGTTACCCTGAGTATTTATTCCTTCAATCAGAATAAAGGGTATTTTATATGTAGATTTGATATTTTTAAGTTTGGAGAGTTCTTTTTCAAAATTTTTTTCTTTTCTGGTCAGATTGTAATAGGCAAGTCGGGAAGGTGATATAATTTGTGGTTTAGCCTGATAGGCTTTTTTTATATCCTCATCGTTAATTTCTCTGCCTCCGGTAGAATCAAAAGAGGCAGAAGGGGTATATACACGGGTATTTGAACAAGAAATAGCAAACAAAAATATACAAAATATACAAAAATGTTTCACTGTTTTTGAACCTTTTTTATTTGAAAATAAGTAAGCGGAGCAAAATAGTTGAAGATACAAATGATATCAAGATACAAAAGCAAATATCATTTCAAAAGATCAGCCAATTCCCTGCCTTATACTCCAGGCTCTCTGAGATCTAAAATTGCTTCGGCAATTCTGTCCACTGCTTTTTTCAATTTTTCCATTTTGAGAGCATAACTCAACCTGATATGGGAAGGCAGACCAAAGGGAGTACCGGGTACAGTTCCAACATAAGCTTTTTCCAGAAAATAGTGGGATACATCTACATCAGTACGCAGAAGATCGCCTTTGGGTGTGATTTTGCCAAGTAATTTACTGACCCTGGGCATCACATAAAAAGCACCCTTGGGATGACTGAATTCCAGACTTTCCAAAGTTGACAGATTTTTTATCATGAATTTACGGCGGGAATTGAATTTCTCCCTCATAAAATTGATGGGCTCCTGTGTGCCTGTCAATGCTTTAAGGGCAGCGAATTGGGATACTGCCGCCGGATTTGAAGTGGAGTGACTCTGAATATGAGCCATAGCTCTGGTAACTCTGCGTCTGGCAACTGAAAAACCTATTCTCCATCCCGTCATTGAATAGGCCTTGGAAACCCCGTCGATTACAATAGTTCTTTTGCGGGCCAATTCTCCAAATGATGCGATACTGTGAAAATTTGCATTTCCGTAAATAAGCAGACGATAAATATCATCTGAGAGAACCATGATGTTGGGATAATCAAGAATAACATTCAGCAGTGCTTTTATTTGCGATTTTCTGTAAACAGCTCCGGTTGGATTACTTGGATTATTAAGAATCACCATTTTCGTTCTGCGAGTAATGGCTGCTCTCAATTTTTCAGGGGTGAGAATAAAATTTTCTTCAAGGGTGGTGGGAACAAATACGGGAATACCTGAAGCCAGAGTTACCATTACCGGATAAGAAACCCAGTAAGGAGCAGGAATAATGACTTCATCACCGGGATTAATTACTGCCATCATCGCATTATAAAGACTGTGTTTTGCCCCGGATGAAATAATTACATGGTCCGGAGTAATGGTATCAATTCCGTAATCAGCACTTATCTTGTTGGAAACAGCTTTTCTTAATTCTGGAATGCCAGCAGCCGGAGTATATTTGGTAGCTCCCTTGTCCAGAGCTCTTTTGGCAGCTTCAATTATGTGTTTGGGAGTAGGAAAATCCGGTTCTCCAATAGAAAGACTGATGACATCTTTTCCTTCTGAAATCATCTGTTTACTTTTAGCGGTTATGGCCAAAGTAGGAGAATCTGGAACAAATCGAATTCTGTGAGCAACTTGCATATTTTAAATCCTGTACAATTACTGTATTTTCCATAAGTCAAAACAAAAGAGTTGATATTGATACAACTTTTTTTACTTCGGAAAATACATGAAAAAAATTGAGTTATACCCTGATTTTTATTGGAAAAGAAAATCCCGAAAAACCAGAGAAAAATTTGTTTTTCATCCTGGATAATCCAGGATAATTGGAGAATATTGCAATTAAAACCCGTAAACCATTTGAGTTTACAAGGTGTGTCCTTAACTTGAAAAACCTGAACTGATAAATCAGGTTAAAAGATCAGGAGAAAACTTTGTTTTTAAAGCTTCTTCAACCGGAATGGGAACCAATTCCGAAATATTACCCCCAAAGCGGGCAACTTCTTTGATAACAGAAGAACTAATGTAGAAATATTTTTCTGAGGTCATCAAAAATACAGTTTCGATATCCGGGTTGAGTCTAGCATTCATATTGGCTATCTGAAACTCGTATTCAAAATCTGAAATAGCCCTCAGCCCCCTCAAAATTACCTGGACATTAACTTTTTCCAGGTAATCAACCAGTAATCCTTGAAAACCGGTAACCACAACCCCTTGATAATCTTTTACAGAATTTTTTATGAGTTCTACTCTCTCCTCAACAGAAAAAAGTGGAGTTTTGGTGGTATTGTTGGCCACCGCAACGATAATTTTGTCAAATACTTCCAGTCCTCGCAGGATAATATCTATATGTCCCATGGTTACAGGATCAAATGACCCCGGATACACTGCTGTTTTAAAACCCATAAAAACCAACCACTGTTTCGCCCCAAACTTTGGAACTTTTTAATTGAAGATTTTTAACTTTACTTTTCGGAGCTTTATTCTGTGAACTGTGTTCAGCCAAAATAACTCCATTGTCTTTGACAAGTCTGTATTTCCAGATTAATTCCAAGGTTGAATTAATTAAATTTACCTGTTTGTAAGGTGGATCCAGATAAATCAAATCAAATTTCTGGTCATCTTTATTTAATAATTCCAACCCGCGGGAAAATTCTATTTTGTAGATTTCAGTCCGGTCTTTCAGATTTAAAAGACCAATATTTCTGGAAATAATCCCGGCAGCAACAGATGAACTATCAATAAAAACACTCTTTTCAAAACCTCTGCTCAAAGCTTCCAATCCCATAATTCCGGTACCTGCAAAAATATCAAGAATCCGACCCCCTTCCCAAAAATGGCCTATAACATCAAAGATTCCCTTTCTGACTATAGATGGAGTTGGTCTTATTGAATTTGTTTTGGGAGTGAAGAGTTTTCTACTTTTAAAACTACCACCAGTGATAGATAACAAAGTAATCCTCTAGGATGATGACATGATCAAGACAATAAGGCAGTAACAAATTTATTATCTTTATGTTCATTGCCATCGGGTCAAGCAGAAAACAGGTCATTTGACCTGAAAGCAAATAACGGCCAAGTTCAAGCAGGTTGAACAAAATACAGCCTTGATTTTACAATATTTGCAAACTTTTATCTAAAGTTTACAAAGAAAACCAGCATGGGTTGAAAATGACCTTTAGTGGACAAATTATCACCTTGCCGGGAAATAATCCCCGGGAATTACAATGATGATAACATTTTTAACTTTAATAACAATTATTATTTACTTTTATAAATTGTAGTAATTATAAAACTTTACAATCATAGTGTTTTTATATTTTCAAATATAAAAATCAATAGATCTTTTCAATTGTAAAATTGATACATGCTCCATGACAAAAACCAAAATAAATGGTATGAATTAGTATGGAAAAGAATATTCAAAATCTATATCTGAGAGAATTTCCGGCAGGCACTATCCTTTTTGAAGAAGGAAGCAACGGCAAAGAACTTTTCGTTATCAGAGAAGGGGTCGTACAAATTTCCCGAAAAATTGCCAATAAAAACTTTATCCTGGCAGATATTCCCAAGGGGAGTTTTTTCGGTGAAATGTCCCTGCTTCTTAATCGATCCCGTTCAGCTACCGCTACAGTTATTGAACCATCCAAAATCATGGTTTTTGATCAGCAAACCTTCAACTCAATGATCAAAAATGAAAGCAATATTGCCATTCGGGTAATGCAAAGTCTGGCCAAGCGGCTTTATCGCTCCAATATTCAAATTGAAACGCTGCTCCTCGAAGACAAAACCCACCGGGTTGTCAAAGCTCTAAATTATCTTTCCATAGAAGAAGGTATCAAAAAACCCAGTGGGATTATGGTTCCCGTAAACTTGAAACAATTATCTGCTTTTGTCGGTTTTCCCCTAGGCAAAGTTGCTTCTATCATTGACAAACTCACTGAAGCCAAGCTTGTTTTACCCAAACAAGAAGGTTTTCTCATAGCTGAAGAAGGTCGATATCTCGAATTTCTCGAATTTCTGGACATGAAAGAAAAATTCTAACCATGAGATTCCACAATCTCTCCGAGGGGTTGAATCATCTTTACAACCTTCGCAAAGCTGGAATTAAATACGATCTGGTACAAATGAGCCTGGGGCTTGATGAACTTGGCAACCCCCACCTTTCCTATCCTGCAGTACAAATTGCCGGCACCAACGGTAAAGGCACAACCGCTGCCCTGCTCGAGTCAATTCTGCGCCATCATGGTTACAAAACCGGACTGTTCACATCTCCCCATCTCACCAATTATCGCGAAAGAATTAAAGTCAACGGACACAATATTAAAGACACCCAGATTTTGCATCTCTTAAACAAACTGGCCAACCTTGATACTCATCTTTCCTTTTTTGAAACCACAACTGCTCTAGCGCATCAGTATTTTAACAATCAGAAGATAGACCTGGCAATTTTCGAAGCCGGGCTTGGTGGTCGTCTTGATTCCACCAATCTGTGCAACTCGGTTCTGGCTATTATTACAAGTGTCTCCACCGATCACCAGGCCTTTCTTACTGCCTCAACCAGTAGAATCACCTGGGAAAAATCAGGAATAGTCAAACCCGGGGTACCGGTACTCATCCCCAGAACTGTCCCAATGATTCGCAAGCAACTGCTGAAATACAGCACAGCCAGAGGCGGCCTTCCTGTTGTTGCCGGTGAGGATTATTACCTGTGCAAACTTGATCAAATATACCAATTTAAGTACAAAAATGATCCGCCCTTGTTCCTGCAAACATTGCCATTTTCCGGTGGTAACAAATTTTATCTGGTCGAATCAGCCCTTGCCGCTGCCAGAATTATTCTGCAAAAACCACTAAATTCACCAATAATTAAAACAGCTTTTTCCAATTATAATTGGCCCGGTCGTTTCGAAATAATCGAAAATTTCATTCTTGATGGAGCTCACAATCCCCAAGCTGCACAAGAACTTGCTTTTAATATCAAAAATAGTTGTTCTCCCCCTGTTAATATTATTACCGGAATGATGTCAGATAAAGATTATCAAAATTTTTACCAGCCTTTGCTTCCTCTTGCCAAGACTTTTTACCTGACTAACTTTAATAATTCCAATGCTGTTCCCGAAAATATATTGAAAGATTATCTGGATGGATGGGGTGCACACACCAAATTATTCAACAACGATCTCCAAACCCTTCTCAATAATTTAAAATCTGATACAATTACAATTGTCTGTGGAAGCTTTTATCTGGCAGGAGAAGTCAGAAGAATACTGCTCCAACAAAAAAAGGATCTTCTTCCTTTGAGTGATCCCCGCAATTAGGAATATTCAGCATGAAAAACGTAATACCTGATAAATATCCTCCTCTTATCCAAAATCTCACCCAAGATGGAATTTTACTACCTACCCAGGTATCCACAATTTATAATCTTTATCGGAATTCCAAATACAGTGTTGAATATTTTCTTCTTTCTCTTGATCTTATTTCTGAAAACACTCTTCAATTATATCTGCAGGATCTTTCCGGTTTTGAAAGTCTGGTCAACCCTTTCATCAAGCCTTCTACTCAAGCAACTGCTTTGATAGATGGTGATTTTGCTCTTGAGCACAAGCTAATTCCACAACAAATCGATGGCAATTCATGTAATGTGCTTATTTTACCTGAAACCGACAATTCCTCCCTGGAACTGCTCCGGGAAAAGATCGGCAAGTATTGCATTCCAGAAGTCATCTGCCTTATACGTTTCAAATATTTGCTTCATCTTTTTTATGATCAGACAATTGATCCTCGTATTTTAAAACTTGCTCAGCAAAAAATTCATTTTATTTCGCCGGAAAATACTCTGGAACCAGCTGCCAATTTCATACCCGAACTGGAAATGTTTGATCCGTTTACCGGCCCTGTTAACGATCCCAAGTTTGCGAAATCTGAATTGATTTCCAAACTGCCACTGCTAAATTTCACCTATTCCATCATCAATAATGCCGATCGTGAAATTATCCCGGTTCAAACCGAAGGCATGAGTGATTTTGCAGATACCAAAAATTTTGATGAGCATGAAAGCGGTTTTTCTTCTCTGAAATCACATTCACTTGACTCCTATCAAAATATTGAACTCGATGAAATTTCCTCCATTCTCAGCATGGTCCAGACCAGAAATGATCTTCCGAATGTCTTCTACCGGTTCGGCTCTCGTGCCATGCGTACCTGCTCCCTGCTTACCTGTATCGATGATTACCTCATGGGCTGGGAAGGAACCGGTCTGGGGCTTCTTCCTCAACGAATAGAAGGCATTATTATTCCCCAGGAAGGGGATCACTTAATCAATACCATTCTTCAGGAAAAGACATTTTTCGGCAAACCTTCTTCCAATCCGGTTAATAAAAGACTGATGATGCTTTTCGGAGGCGATCCGGCAGATTTTATTCTGGGAACAACTGTATTCATCAAGGACAGGCCGGTTATTGTTGTGGTCTATATTGTTGATGATGAATCCATCATTGAAGACGAAGTTTTCCGTCTTCAACAAATAGCCGAAAATATGTCTTCATGCATTATTCGACTTATCAAAAAACATAAATCCTCCTGAACCCCTTTAAAATTCATCACCCTTCTGCCAAATCGGTAAACTTGTAGTTCTTTAAGCAATTATTATTCTTTGACTATTCCCCTGACTAAATTTTGAAATTGTAACCTAAATTAAAAAAGTCCAGGCTATTTTTTACCTTTGGCTTTGGGAGGATTTTTCTTTTCTTCTTCTATTTTTTCAAGATTTACCAAAGCTGATTTTATATCTGAGAAATTCTTACGAGATATTTTTCTAAGATCTTTTGGAACTTTACGATTTTTATTTATTTCGATGAACAATTTTCTTGCTCTTGCAAAATTTGTCTTCATATCTCCAACCAGACCACCTGTTTTATAAAGTAAAATTGCCAGATTGAATTTAGCTCGGTAATCATTTTTGTTTTGAGCCATGACCTTTTCATAGGTGCTGATACCTTTATTGAAATAATCTTTTGCCTTGTTACGCAGACTGTTTGCATCTTTGAGCAAAGTAAGATTTTTTTCGATATCTTTAATTCTTTCAGGTATCAGATTGTTGGCACTGTTTTCAAGAATTGACTCAGCTTTGCCAATTACCTTTTTGAGTTGCTTGATAGTGAGATCACCTTTGTTCAATTTTTTTAGAATAACCTTGTAGGGATAAGGTTTTTTGAAAACTTCTTCCAGATAAGGCTGCACGTAACGCAGCATTTTTCTGATATTTACCTTGCCTGAAAGTGCTTTTTTGAGAACTTTTACACCTTTTTTATATTCTTTGTAATAAACCTGCAAAGCTTTGAGTTTATTCTCCAATTTTTCTTTGTTCTCAAATTGATGGTCTGCCATATCCTGCAATTCCATTCCATAAACTTTGTAGGCAACACCCAAGGCAAGATTAGTTTCATATTTGCTCTCACTATTGGGGAATTTTTTAAGGATAAGTTCGAGACTGTTAATAGCAAGATCAGGCTGGCGAAATTTGATACCAAGCATTCCTATGTTTAAATTAGCTGAATAATCTTCATTAACACAATCTTTTGCTTTTTTGAATTCACGGAAGGCATTGCCAATTTCGTTATTGTAGAGTTCAAACAATCCTCTGGCATTATGATATTTTGCCAGTGCTTGCCTTGCTTCCTGATCTTTGATGGCTGATCTTCCTGTGCATTGTCTGATATAATCTCTGGCCGAAGAAATAAAAATTCGGGCAAGATCTTTATCTGCATGGCGATTTTTATCGGCTCGAAGATAAAATTGAATAGCAAGAGCATAGACGCTCATTCTGATGCGTACAGCTTCAAGGGTATCATTTTTAATTTTACCGATATTAGCAAGGGAGCGACGCAAATATTCCAACAAAGGTTTGAAATATTTTTTCTTGGAAGTAGCTTCGTAAAGTTTATAATAAGCCAGGGCAAAATTGTAATTTACATCAGGATCCTGTAGAGCATAATTATCCCTCATTATTTCTTTTTCATGCTTAACCAGGTCTTTGATGTTGTCAACTTTACCCATCAACAGAATAGCTATTTTTGCGGGAGGGAAAGTTTCGTCTTTTGCAAGCACCTGCTTGAAAATATCTTTTGCTTTTTCTTTCATGCCACAACGATAATAAGTTACTCCGGCATTATAAAGAAAACTGACTATTTTTTCTCCACCCTTTTCATCTCTGAGTTTGAGAAATTTTTCGGCAACCTTTTTACATTCGTCTTTAGGATATCCATCTTGTCCCAATTTGAAATACTGATCGAGAACAACTTTGAATTTCCTGACTACTGATTTGGAAACTTTTTGGCTTTTTCTGATTTGACCCTTGGCATCTTTGCCTGTTCCTACATTGCCAAATTTGGTAGGATCACCACCATAAGTAGTTTTGCCGTTTCCATTCTTTCCGTTCGCGGTTGTATCGTCATCTTTACCGTTGCATGATGCAAATATGAAAATCATTAAAAATATTTTATAAAATAGAGACCTTTTCATTTTTCCTCCGGATTTTCTATCTGACAGGAACTGTCATAATAGTTGCTTTTCCTGGTTTCAAATTAGTGTATTTTGGTTCTGACCAGACTTCATCGGCAAGAGGACTGACTGAATTTCTTATTTCTGCCAGTTCCTTTTCACAAAATTCCTGCCATTCATCATAGCGACCGGTTCTTTGAGCAGCTTTAACACATGCAATAAAACCATTTTTGGCAAATTTTTCGAATTTTTCGGTAGCTTCAGCAAAAACATCTCTCATTTTGAGCTTGGCAGTAATGTTTTTATCGAAAGCCTTACCAAATTTTATGTTATTTACCTTTGTATGGAAATTCCTGAAGATGGCACCAAAACGGCCTGCTGCAGGTACATACCAATCATTATATTTAGATCTGCCTCTTTTACCCAGCTTGATGTTACCAACCTGCTCATATAATTTTTTGGCTTTCAACATGAGTTTGGTCTGCTTTTTCATCCATTTTTGAACCTGAGACATAGATTTTTGCAATTTTTTGGCACTGATCATTGGAATTTCAGCACTGATAATATCTTCATATTCAATTTCAGCGAGATGGAATTTGGCCATGGCAGCTGCATTCAATGCTTCTTTGACACGCTGAGTGCTATCAAATTTACCGGTTGATCCCAGAGTCTTTTTCCTTCTACGCCAAGCATTGTAATATTTAACAGCTTTTTTAAAGTAACTTTTGGCTAAACGCAGTACTTTTCTTTTTCTGGGAACAAATTTTGTTTTTGCTTCCTTCCAGGTGTCAGTTTTGGATCGTTTCGTGACGTAAACTATCTTCATGCAAACGCCATATTTTGTTTCCACCGGACAGGAACTGTCCCAGTAAATTTTGCCCAATTTTGAATAAGCACGAATGATTAGATCATTTGTACGTGTTTTGGCCATGTTCTTGATGAAAAATTGCAGATATTTGGTAACTCTGCTTTGATTTTTACCAAGATAGAATTTATGGAGCATAAAAAAGAGTGAAGCCATGTCGCCTCTGAATTTTCTGGCACCCATGCGATTGAGCTTGGTGACAAATTCTCTGGCTTTTTTCTCGGCTTTTCTGACATCTCCTGACCACCAGTATAATTTTACTGAACGTCTGGCAGCTTTTACAGCATCTGGATCACGGGGATATTGCTTAAAGAAATCTTCGTAAGATTTTGCTGCATTACCAAACATGGCGATTTTTTCGAAAAGACGACCAATTTTAAGATTGGAATCAATGATCATCTTGTTTTTCTTTTCACTACCGAAAAAGTGCTGCATTACCTTGAGGGAACGAATAGCCTGTCCTACCTGTCCGGCCTTTTCATATGCGATGTAAGCACTGTTGTAGTATTTGATAACTTTTTCAGTGGTGGAAGATTCTTTGTATTCGCTAGCCATCTTCATGAGCAGATCGCCTGCATCCTGGAATCTGCCTTCAGAACCAAGCCTGGATACCTGAAGTTCCAGATTTTCCAATTTGGCTTTAACCAGTTCTTTGCGGAGCTTGCGAGCTTCGGCATTGACAGTGAACATTTTGTTGTATTTTGGTTTCAACAATTCAGAGATGGTATCAACCATTTCACCAAATCTGTCTTCGGCATCATAGGCTATCATTAAAAAGTTGACAGCTCGATAGGCCATTTCGGGATTATTTTCGTAAGTAGTAAAAATCGCATCCTTAAACAAGGGAATTGCTTCTTTGAAATGACGATACATATAGAAGATCATCGCCCTGTTATATTTGATGGTGGAAAGATATTTGCCGCCATCAACATATTTTACATAAAGTTCAAAGACTTCAATAACCTTTTTCAAGTTTTCAGATATGGGAAGATTTTTCTTGAATTCGGGGCATCTTCTTCTGAATTTGCGTCCCATATCTTCCATTTTCTTTTTGGCTTTCAGACAATTACGGCGTTTTTTGTAATCCTCTGCCTTTTGGCTGCGACCACTTTCTTCTTTTTTAAAGTCAACCGCCAGTACTTTCATCCAACAGGCTACGGTGTCATTACCTACCTGTCGTCTTTGCTTTTTGAATTGGACTTGGGTCAATTTAGATGGTTTTTTGTCCCATTTGAGTAGTTTTGTATATTCCTGACAACCAGCTTTGTAACGGGCTCTAACTGCATCCTGGTTGCGGCCGTTGGTTTCTTGTTCATACATTTCGGCAAGTTTATACAATAGATAAGCATAGTCGCCTCTCATTTCCCAAACATCTTCTGATTTAGGAAAATATTCGAGGAAACGCTGATACAATTTGGCTGCACTGATCATGAGTTTTTTCTGTTCATCTTCAGTCTTGGCCTTGCCTTTTTCAACTTTGGCAAACCAGCGCTTGGCCTGATCAAAAAGGGCGGATTTGGCAAAGTCACGACAAACTTTGTATTGCATTTTCTTTTCACCAAATTGTTTTTTCATATCGCCCATGGTGTCAACAAGATTATTGAGAGCTTCGGTCATCTCTTCTACGCGTTGATCAAGTTTGTATCCGAGATATACCTGGCGATGCCAATCACAACGATTTACATCACGGGGGAATCTGCGAATCATGTCTTGATATACCCAGATCATGTTGATCATATTACCCTGGGCAAAATATTCCTGAGCCAATTTAATGTACAAATCCCGTACGTATTTGGCGCCCAGTTGGTGTTTGAAGAAGTCGTAGGCTTGCTTTCTGTTACCCTGGTAAGAATATGTCATGACAACTTCGTTGCGAGCCTGAGCACGAAGACTGTCTCTTTTGGCTTTTTTGGCAACAAAGAGGAAATTGGAAAGGGCAAGGGGGAAACGCTGGAGGTTGAAATAACACCAGCCGAGCATCCTTCTTGCATAGTAGTAAATGCCTGTTCCTTTGGCACGGGAAGCAACAACTTTTTTATAAAAAGCAGTCGCCTTACTGAGGCCTTTACGTCCTTGCTTGAAATAAAATTCAGCAAAAGCAAGGTAAACATTGGGAACAAACTTGGATTTGGGATGTTGACTGAGCAAGTCCTGGAACTTTTGCTTCATAATATCTTGATATCCGAGTTCACGAGCAATATCACCAAGCTTGAAAAGAACTTCGTCCATGCGGTGCCAGTCAGAATAGGCCTCATTGGTAGAAATACGGTTCAAAAGTTTAAGTGCGGTAACCAGATATTGTTTTTTCCTTTTCAGGTACAAAGCTTTGCGCCTTACCCAAAGTCTGCGTTTTGTTCCTTTTGCTGTAGTAAGTTTTTCAGTTGCTTCACCATACTTGAACTTGTAAATCTGCTCAAGTTGAACAAAGGCATCAGCCATTCTGAACAGATATTCAACTCTGCGCTTGTCTGTTTTTCTAAGCAGTTGAATCTGTCTTTTACTCTTGAGGATAATACTTTTCAAAATCGGCAGTTTGAGATTTTGAACCTTTTTGGCTCTTTGGATGAAATCTTCATATTTGATTGAACTTTTTGCCTTCTCACGTTTTTTCTTGGCTTTGGCTATAAGTTCTTTTTTGGAGACATTAAGACTTTTGTCAGCCTTATAATCAATATCTCTTTTTTCCTGGGCCATTACCATACTTGAAAACATCAAGCCCATAGCAATAGAGGCGATTAAACTTTTTCTAAACATCATATTTCCTCGTTATTTATCGGGAATTAAATTAATTGGTTCCTGCCCAAAGGTTAGTTGAAGGCTCTGAATTTATTCGGGTTGTATTAATTGTGCAAATAGAATTTACCCTGTCTGCAAAATTACCCAGCGCGAGTCAATTCAACTTCAAGCTTAATCAATAACCCATTTATGAGATGGAAACCATTCAACTGCTAACAGTTGAAAAATACATGAACAATACTGAATTTATTTACCTGTTCCACAACTGGAACGAACTACGAAACGATAATAACCTAATTCATCTTTCCAGTAGGCACCTGTGAAAGGCCAGATAACGTGTTCGTCGTCAACAGTAACTCCCCTTACTTTTACTTTGGGGGATTTGTTGAGTGCTTTGGATGAAACTTTTTTAAGTCTCAAGTTGTCGATTTCGATTTTAACGTCACCAAACTGCAAAACCATTTTGGTAAGGTAATCATCTAGTCTTCTGATACGCATTCTACCGGCTTTACCCGCCTGAGCCTGAGCCATTGATTTCTGGAACTCAAGACCTTCTCTGATTTCACGGGCAATATCAGATGTTTGCCAAGATTTATCAGAAGCTTTAAGTTGTTTGATTTCGCGTTTCAACTCGGTGATGAACTCGAGTTTTCTTTCAAAGGTTCTGTCGTTCAGGGCTGATTTGACAAGTCTTGAAAGCTCTGGAGACAATCCGGCCTTTTCGTTTTTAATTTTAAGAACATAATTATAATAGGAGTCGTTATCTTCGTCTTCACCATCTCTGTATTTGTCAGCTACTGATCTTACGCCTTTTTGCAGGGGAGGATACTTGTTGCCGAATTCATCAAGGGATTCCTGAGCTCTTTTTACACGACAATTATTGAAGTAGATAACTCCGCGCAAAATCAATGATTCCGGGAAGAAAAAATTTTCAAAGAAAGGAGCATTCAGAGTATGAATATTACCGAGGGCTTTCTGATATCCGCCGTAGTCCTTTTTGAAAACAGGTCTCAACATGGCATCAAGAATGAAATAGGCCCATGATTCTTCAAACAGGGTCTGGGGCCAATTGAAACTTTTGGTTTGAACTTTTTCATAAAAAGTAATGGAAAGTCTGAGATATTTTTCGGCCAATTTGGCAAACTTTTTCTTTTTGGTTTGACCAAAACGTCCAACTGCAACACGTCCAGCCTGATAATAAACACGTGCCAGAGAAAGGTTGGCCAACTCAACATATTCCAGAATATTTTTGAAATTTGGATTTTTCTTGGCAAATTTAATGATGGCGTTAAAAGACTTGATTGCTTTTACCGGTCGACCGAATCTTACCAAAGTGATTCCCTGAAAGATTTTGCCCTTCATGAAGTAGATAGAACCTGAAGGAATCTGCCTGAAAAAGGGAAGAGCCTTTTTCAATTCACCCTGATTATAGTTGAATTTTCCAAGATAATAGAGAAGTTGGGATTTGAATGGACGCAGAGCTCTTGATTCAAGATATTCTGTTTTGTATTTACCAATCAAAGGCAAAATGCCAGCAGATTCGGGCATTTTTTTCTGCAAAGAAACCAGCCATTTCAAAGTAAGTTTGTAAAATGGATGGGATTCACCCTGATTAACTACTTTTTCGAAATAGTTTTTGGAAGCTGAATGATAACCCATGTGATAAAGGCACTTCCCCATGTAAAACTGTGCTTTCTGCTTGATTTCAGGACTGTCATCGGGATTGTCCTTGGCCACTACCTGTTTGAAATAGATGGTGGCACTCTGAAAATAAACCAGAGGATTTGTACTGGTGGGAGAAAGAGCCTTTTTGTAAAACCGTTCCGCCCTTTCCATTTTTTTGGATTTCTTGATTTTTGTTACGTCTTCAGCTTCAAAAGTAAGCTCATCTTTCTTTTTCTGAGCAAAAACTGCCCCCGAAAAACTGAAGGAAGCAATTGTCAGAAACATGACTACTCTTTTAAAGGTTGACAGCATATTGGACTCCTTAATAGCCGGTTTTATATGAAAAGATCTTTTTTTCCCAGAAAATTCTTGAACATCTAATTTAGAAGATCATGGTAAACAATGATCGTCAAAAAACAAATTTAAAAATAAAAATATTTACAACTGATTGTAATAATAAGCAAAACTAACCAAATAAACTATTTGTAAAACCCTTGTTAAGGGGATTTGAAAACAAACAAGAAAAAAACAAAAAAATATCTGGTGGATGAAATATAAAAAGAAGTTGGAGATATTTCAAGAAAAAATAGTCGATCTTGCTAAATTTTATTAAACTTGCTAATTATTAGGCGGGTTATCCTCGGTTAATTCCATGTTTACATATTTATTTGCATTGAGAAAGGCTAACATAATTAATTCAAAATGAATTCGAGCGATTATTTTTCAGATATTATCGGACACAAAAGAGTGATCTCCAGCTTGAAATCTTCCTGGATTCAGAATCGTTTCCCCCATAGTGTATTGTTTTCAGGGCCAGAAGGTATAGGGAAAAAAACCATTGCTCTTAATTTTTCCAGGATGATTTTGTCCCATGGACAACAAAATGCTGACAATATTTCAAAAAGAATAGAACACCGCACCCATCCCGATCTCATTTTCATTGACCTCGAATGGGGAGTGAAAAACCCTACTTCTTTTATCAAGATAGAAGCAGTCCGTCAACTTGAAAGAAGACTCAAATCGGGTTCTTATGAATCTAACTCTTTGGTCATAATTATTGATCCAGCCGAACAAATGACCAGGGGTGCTGCCAACGCGCTGCTGAAAACTCTTGAAGAACCGCCGGATGGAGTTTTTTTCTTTCTGATTGCAGTTTCACCACACAGGCTACCCATTACAATAAGATCAAGATGTCAAAGTTATCGATTTTCCCCACTGAGTGAAAATGATATTTTTACTTCCCTTTCCCGATCTTTTTCCGAAAAAAAACCAGAAGACCTCCAGAAAATTGCTGAAATCAGCGGAGGCAGAATTTCCAGAGCTTTAAAGTATTTGACTTCTCAAGATTACAATGGTTTGATTTCTATGGCAGATCAAGCAACTGAAACTGTTTTGAACGGCAGCCTGGTCTCCATTTTGAATTTGGCTGATAAATTGTCCCATCAAGACAGAGAACTGCTTAGTCAATTTCTTTCTCTTTTTGAAATCAATCTGTTAAAAACTGGCAAAGAAAGACAGTTTAAAGGAAAACCGGTGCGAAATTTTGATACAGTTAAATGGCTTGCTTTGCTGAGGCAATCAAAATATGATCTGGAAGGCAACATTAATAAAGGCTTAATTTTCGAACACCTTTTCCTTGAAATGAGAAGAAGATGAAATCAGATAAAAACAATCGCAACTCCTGCAAAGATAAGCAGAAAAAGTCTTGTCACAGCAGAAGCAGCGATAAAAAAAAGAAACATGGTTCTCAGAAAAAATATAACAAGAGTGCTCCAGTCAAAAGAAACAAGAGAAATTTTCTCAATTCCAGCAAATCCTTGAATTTTGAAGTAACTATAGACGGAAACAGGTATTCTTCGGAACATTCAACTGAAAAAGTTGAAATTGTAAATTACGGCCATGACGATTCCACGGGACAATTTGAAAAACTGCCTCTGGAAAAAATCGAAAGTTATCAATTTCCCAAGTCCTACACCGATGTTGATCCATGGGGAGATGATCTCTACTCCAATTACCACAGCAAAACAAGACCTGAAGGAAAAACCAGACTCGATATATGGACGCTTTTGGTTTGGGGAATCCCCCGCAAGGTCAGTTGGTTTCCTCAATGTGACACTGTTTATGAAAAAGGTGATAAAATTATCGTGGACACTGAAAAAGGTATTTTTATCGGCAGCGCCCTTCAAAGATCCGAATACAAAACCTGGAGTCAGAAAAAGCTGCCTCGTAAATTTCTGCGGCCAGCCACAGATAAAGACATTGAAATAGAAAAGAAACATCGAATACTTGAAAGAGAAGCTGATCTCTTCGCCAGACAAAAAATTGAAAAATACGGTTTGGAAATGAAACTTTTTCATGTCCATATGCTGCATACTGCAGACAAACTGCTTTTTTACTTCACCTCTGATCACAGAGTAGATTTCAGGAAACTGGTAAGAACCCTTGCTTCCCGCTTTTCGGTGAGAATTGAAATGAGGCAGATGGGAGTAAGAGACGACTCCAAGGTATGCGGGGGAATCGGAGTATGCGGCCGTTCCTTATGCTGTGCCTGCCACTTGCATAAATTCGTGCCTGTTTCCATTCGCATGGCTAAAAAGCAGAACCTGGTTCTCAATCCCCAAAATGTTTCCGGACAATGCGGACGGCTTAAATGTTGTCTTTCCTACGAATATGAATTTTATAAAAAGCATTCCCGCAATTATCCCCGTGAAGGCAAAAGCATCAATACTCCCAAAGGTAGAGGCAGGGTTATTGAGTCCAATATTCTCAAGGAAATCATTAAAGTAAGACTTAAAGACGGAGACAAAGAAACAATTACCTTTACTGTTGATGAATATCAGGATTTCCGATCTAAAAACCAAAAAGAAAAAAAATCGGATCCGAAAAACAAAACAAATAAAAAACCCAATAATAATAACAATAATAACAACAGGAGTTGAATTTTACGGGTTTTCACTTGCCACATCACTTTTTAAACCGGCAAAATTGAATTGGATACATAATGTCATCGCTTTTCCAAAACTACAATCAGAAATACACCTTTCAGGATATCCAGACTTTACTGGATTCGAAATATGAAAGAAAAAGAATCAGAGGCTTGCAATATGCAGGTAGAATAGAAGACTCTCAACGGGAAAAAGTTATTGAAATCCTGGGCAAATATCTTGAACATAAGCATCCTTTTTACCGATATACAACTTTGGTGTCTTTGATTGAGCTACAGGCCGTGGATAACTTGTGGCAGAAAATTGCTCCCCTGTTGAATGATAAATCTGTCAAAGTAAGGGAAGCTGTAGTTATTGCCATGGGAAAAACAGAAAAAGATACAAAAAAAGAATTGAAGCAATGTTTGCAAAGCGATTCAAATGAAATAAGATTTCAAGCTCCTGTTTCTATTGTAGAAAAAAAATATTTTGACCTGGGGCAGGATATTTTGGACAGATTGCATCTGGAGAAAGATCATGAAATCCTCATCAATCTCATTAGAGCTCTTGGAGATCTGGAATATACCAAAGGTATCACCAAACTCACAGAAATGGCTGAAAATGAAAGTTCAAAAGAAATAAGGATCGAAGCTGCACTCAGTTGCGGTTTACTTGGTTCAGATGAAATACTTCAGATTTTGGCAGATTTCAGTGACGACAAAGAATACGGACTTGAAGCTTGCAACCTTTTGAGCAGGTTTAAGCTGGATCAACTCGAAGAAACACTGAAGAAAAAATTCTCCAAACCCTTCTTGGGTAGTACGAAAAAATTACCCATTGCAGCACTTTTGGCCAGGAAAAATTATCAAACTGCTCAGAATTACCTCAAAGCGAAAACTCGTAGTTGGAACCCGGAAACAAAATTGCTTGCAATTAACAGGCTTGGTTACAGTCGAGGAAAATGGGCACCGGAAATACTGAAAAAGTTCCTGGACAAATCCTCCCTGGAAAGAGATACCGCAGCCAAAGCCTTAATTAAACTTGATCTGCCTGAATCAAAAAAAACATTGCAAGATTTCTTCTCTCAACATAAAAATAAAAAGCTGGACAAGGAACTTGCCGCAGAAATCAAAAACTATCTTGAAAAGTTCTGAAAACCTTTTTGAAATAAAGGTTTCAGACTGGGTTTTTAGTTGAACCGGAACCACACGAAATAGTTCCCGTCCCAAAATGGGGATTTTGACTGGTGAAGAAGTTTGCCTCAGATGTGCCCAGTAACTTCGCAGACATAGTTGATACTATTTCAAGAAGTTATGACAAAGCAGATGAGGCAAAGTTCCGTCGCCAGACGATTACATCCATTTTTGGGATGGGAACAGTTCCCATCCCAGAAGTGGGGTTGTTGGCTGGTGAAGAAACTGGTTTCAGATGCGAGGAGTAACTTCGCAGATATAGCCACAACTATTTCAAGAAGTTACGACAAAGCAGATGAAGCCAGATTCCGTCGCCAGACGATGACATCCATTTTTGGGATGGGAACTAAATAACAGGAAAACAAATGCCATTATTTGATACTCATGCACATCTGCTCATGGATAGAGTCAAGGCAGAACCACATAAATTGATTGAAGATGCTGAAGAAAATCAGGTTATCAAAATCATGAATATTGCTTTGGGACCTTCTCCCGAGCAGTTCAACAAATCTCTGGAAATAATGGAAACTAATCCGAATATCCATCTGGCAGCCGGGATCCATCCTCATTCAGCCAAAGATTCATCTGAAGAATATTATGAAATGATTGTTGAAAATGCAGACAAAATATCTGCCTGGGGAGAAATCGGGCTGGACTACCATTACAATTATTCGGAACCGGATACTCAGAAAAAAGTTCTGGCTCGACAACTTGATCTGGCTGCTCAGATCAATAAGCCGGTAGTTTTGCATTTGAGAGAGGCCTTCAAGGATTCGGTGGAAATTATCAAGCACCATGAGTTCAAGCCCGGTTCCATAGTCCATTGTTTTTCCGGAAACAAATCAGAAGCCAGAGCTTTTCTTGATCTTGGTTTTTACATTTCTTTTTCCGGAATAGTAACCTTTCCCAATGCACACGATGTACAGGAAGCTGCATTATACACTCCTGCAGACAGGCTTCTGGTCGAAACAGATTCTCCTTTTCTGGCTCCGGTGCCTTTCAGAGGAAAGATTTGTACTCCTGCCCATGTAGTTCACACCGCCAAATACATCAGCAAAATTAAAAATATTGATTTTGAAACTTTTTGCAGAACTACTTTTGAAAATAGCTGCAAAGCCCTTAATATAATTATATAATTAACCACTTTGGCAATAATATGGATATACTTGTTCACCTCATTAAATTAGCTGTTGGATTTGCCTTGCTTGCCTATGGAGCTAATTGGCTGATTTCCGGTGGAGCTTCTCTGGCTCTTCGTTTTGGGATTTCCAGCACTGTAGTAGGATTAACCATTGTTTCATACGGTACTTCTCTTCCGGAATTTACCGTAAGTCTCACTTCGGCTCTAAGCGGTTCCTCTCCTCTGGCCATGGGTAATATTATCGGTTCCAACATTGCCAATATCGGACTAATTCTTGGTATTGCCTCCCTGATTCGTCCAATCAGTGTTAATATTGAACTAATCAAGCGCGATCTGCCTCTTTTGCTTCTTACAACATTGTTGCTTGTTGCTTTTGCTTATGATGGCCACATTTCCAGACTGGAAGGAATGATTTTCCTGAGCATAGGTTTAAGCTACACAATTTACCTCATTTTTTTCAAAAAAAGAAAAATCGTCGCCGTCCAAGGAGAACTTGCAACCAGCAATGCCAAGAATTATTTTTTAATTTTTCTGGGTATGCTGGGATTGATGGCCGGAGGAAGCTTGTCTGTGAATGGGGCTGTCTTTTTCGCTGATTATTTTGGGATGAGCCAGAGAATCATTGGTATTACAATCATCAGCATAGGAACTTCTCTTCCAGAACTTTCAGCCAGTGTGGTTGCAGCCTTCAAACACAACTCTGAAATAGCTCTGGGCAATGTAATCGGCTCCAATCTTTTCAACATTGCCTTTGTCCTGGGAGCAACATCAATTATCAATCCCCTGAGTTTTGCCAGTGGATTTCAACTTTATATGGATCTGGCTCTGGTGGGGATAATCACTTTACTGCTACTGCCAATCATATACAGCTCCCGTAAAATTATTCGAATGGAAGGCTTTTTTCTTTTATTGCTCTATACTTCATACATTATTTATCTTATCATTGCTTAGCTCCCATCTCAGAATGGGGGTCTAAAAAACGGTTTCTATATCACCCCGTTTGTTTTAATTTATTTCTGCTTTATGGAGAAAAAAATGTTTCAGGACATTTCCCAAATATACAACAAAATCGACAATATGGACAAAGATCTGAAAGAAATCAAAAATGTCATGAAAATCGATGATTTAAAAGAAAAAATTTCCCAACTGGAAAAAAAGACTCAGGCTGGTGATTTTTGGGATGACAACCAAAAAGCCCAGTCTATTCTAAAAAAAGCCTCCAATTACAGAAGTCAGTTGGAAAATCTTCAAAATCTGGATGAAAGCTTTGATGATACAAAAATTTTGATTCAACTGGCTGAAGAAGAAAAGGACTCTGATGCGCTAAAAGATGGCTGGGAAGAACTTCTAGAGCTGGACAAAAAAATTCAATCCCTCAAAATGGAAACTATCCTTTCGGGCAAAATTGATAACCAGAATTGTCTTTTGGCTATCAATGCCGGAGCTGGAGGAGTTGAAGCAATGGATTGGGCTGAAATGCTTCAGCGCATGTATTTGAGATGGTGCCAAAATCAGAAGTTTGACAGTAAAATTCTCGAGCTTCAACCTGGAACTGAAGCAGGTATTGCATCTTGTACCATTCTGATTGAAGGCAATTACGCCTATGGAAAACTAAAATCTGAAAATGGTGTTCACCGGCTGGTCAGAATATCTCCCTTTGATTCCAATTCACGACGTCATACCTCCTTTGCCAGCGTGCTTGTTACCCCTGATCTCGACGACACTATCGAAGTGGAAATAAATGAAGAAGATTTGAGGGTCGATGTTTATCGAGCTTCCGGCGCCGGAGGTCAACATGTCAACAAAACAGAAAGTGCTGTGCGGCTGACCCATAAACCCACGGGTCTGGTAACTGCCTGTCAGAACGAAAGATCCCAACATCAGAACAAAGCAACAGCTCTTAGAATGCTTAAGGCAAAGCTTTATCAGTTAAAACAAAAAGAGCAGGAAGAAAAGATGAGCAATTTGGTGGGAGATAAAAAAAATATTGACTTCGGTTCACAAATCAGATCATATGTGCTCGCACCTTATCAAATGGCTACAGACCACCGAACAGATATTAAAATCGGCAATGTAGAAGGTGTTCTTGATGGGGATCTCGATGAATTCATATTTTCTTACCTGCTTGCTCAGGCAAAAAATCATTAACAGCTTCAAACACAAATCTGAACAGGAATACTCTTATCTCTAAAATGAAAATCCTTAAATCCTTTGAAAGCATTCTGGCCTTTAAGTATTTAAAGTCCGACAAAAACAGATTCAGCATTTTTAATTTTGCTCTGACCATTATTTTTATTGCTCTCTTTTTATTTGGCCTCAACCATTTTTTTAATCCCATCAACGGCTCTCATCAAGAATTAACCAGCATAATCATACCATTGACAGCATTCATCGGTGCTGTTCTAGGTGGGATTCTGTTTTTTTTGTTCTTTAAAATCAAAAAGAAATTTTTGTTTTTCCTTGGTTCTTGCAGTCTTTTTCCATCTCTGATTCTACTTTTTTTAATTTTTATCCAACTGACCAATTCATTTTTACTGCCTAAAATATTATTTGGAACCAGATATATGATTCTGGCTTTACTGCTGATTGGTATTCTTGTATTTATTTTCGGCGTAATTTTGATAATTTTCAATGTTTTCTCTACAATCTCCATCTTCAGCGTTTTTCTTGGTACAAGCACCATGGTTGTAGTCTTATCTGTATTGGGAGGTCTTGAAGGCGAGCAGAAAAATCAGATTCTCGATTTCAGCCCCCATATTATCATTGCCGGCCATAACCACGAAAATATTGCCCATCAGGGAAAAGTCAAAAAACAAATAAAAAACTTGCTGCAGCAAAACAATCTCGAATATTCAATGTCTCCTTATCTTGAAGAAGAAGTACTTCTCAAATCAATTAGTTTTGAAGCAACCCAGGGAATAATTCTCAGAGGTATCGATCCTCAATCTCCTTCTTTCGATCTGGAAGGACATCTTAAGAATGGAACTATTCTCAATCTTTCCAATGAAAATATTCTAAAATGGGTTGATCCAACTGTCCTTTCTATTGCAATATCAGGTCAACATGATCTTTTTTCTTTTCTTCCCAGATGGCCCGGGAATTTTCCCGGAATAATCATCAGTGAAGAACAATCCAAAACCCTCGGCCTCTCACTGGGCAATACCGTGGACGTTATTTCCCCAAAAACTACCATGTCTCCAACCGGTCCCGTCCCTAGAATACTCAGATTCAGAGTTGCCGGCATTTATTCTACCAAACATTTTAAATATGATCTTAAATTCGCCTTTACTTCACTGGAAACAATTCAGAAATTTTCCAAAAAAAAGGATACTGTCAGTGGATTTGAAATCAGACTAGATAATAAAGTAAAAATCGATGATTTTGCCAATCAAGTTAAAAATAAATTCAGTCCAGATTTCAAAATTGACACTTGGAAAACGAAAAACAGAGCTCTTTTCAATGCAATGAAACTTGAAAAAATTGTCATGTTCATAATTCTGGTTGTAATGATTCTGGTCGCCGCTTTTTCAATTACAGCCAACCTCATTATGGTCGTCATTGATAAAAAACAAGAAATTTCAATCATAAAATCCATGGGATCAAACAATTTTTCAATCAAAAAAATATTTGTAATGCAGGGATTTTTCGTTGGTTTGATCGGCTTGATTCTCGGTTTGACAGGAGGTTTGTCAATCTGCATCTACCTTGCTACTATCGGCATAAAAACCAGTGAAAACATCTTTGTTTCAGCCCGCATCCCCGTTTCAGTAAACACTATAGATATTATACTCATTTCCTTGTCGGCAATTATTCTAGCAGTTGCAGCCACCCTTTATCCATCCTGGAAAGCATCAAGCGTATCTCCAGTGGAAGGCCTCAACAAAATAGAATAATTTTTTCACCTCCTCTTCTCTTCCCTGACCGGGTCGAGTTTTTCCCTGCTGCTGGCAACCACCCTTCTATTTTTTGTACCCCGCTTTTTCTATCATTTTTCTTCTTTTTTTCTTTTCGAAACTGATCGAAACTACCCAAAAACAGCAAAAAATAACCGACCAAAATACACTTGTCCCGTCTGAACGGGCTCTCCCCTGATTTTTACTAATCAAACGCGGCTAAAAGTGTTTAGCTCTGTGCGCTTGACGCCTTCTCAGGCAAATTCCGGTAGCACCAGAAGCAGATCTTCTGCTTCCCGGCTGCGCTGAGCAACCCGAACATCGTGCTCCCGAACCAGCTTGAACGTCCCATAAGGGAACTCGACATCACGTTCTCCCCGTCGGTATCTTTCCCAGGCCTTGCGGTAGGATATGCGAAAATTCTTCAGCCAGGAAGTCGCTTTGATTCTGAGTTCCTTGTCTTTACAGGCCACTGCAGGATTGAATCCTCCTTCGGAACTACCTTTGAGAGGACGAGAAAAGGGATCCTGCTTCAGGATTTTACGTTTACCCAGGGGCTTTTTGTGGTCTCTCTCTTCTGCAATCAATTTTTCTTCCTTTTGCAAACGTTCTTCAAGCAGTTTGCAAAAAGAAGCGCGGGTGAGATTGTTGTATCCCGGAGGAAGTGAATAAACCAAAGTAGCAGTTTTTGGCATCTTGCCATTGCTTTTGAAAAAGTAGTGGGGACGCTTGTAGGTAATTCCCCCACTTTTCAAGAAATCCTTTGCTTCGGTGACCATGCCCGGCCAAGAACTGTAGTGGTTTACCAAACCGGATTTTACCGGATTTAGCATCACATAGAGAATACGATCGAAGAGATCAGGCCTGGAAACCAGCCAGGTTTTTCCCGGTTTGTCATGACTCCAGAAACTGCGCTTTTTCTTCTGCTTTGCATTCATGCACTGAGCGATATTGCGATGAACGTCAGCCATGAAATCCGAGATGCGTCCATCAAGATCGCGACAAACTATATGAAGATGGTTTGACATGACGCAAACAGCGTAAATAGCAATATTGTACTTCTTTTGAGCCACCGCCAGACAGTAACCGACAATCTGTTCCACTTCGTCCTTACCAGTCCACTTGTTGATTTGCGGTTTGAGACGAAATTTACCCAGATCTATTTTGCGGGAAATGAGATAGACCCCTTTTATGATTAAAGGATTAACCAGCATTTGAAATACCTCCTAGTTAGTTCCCATCCCAAAAAGGAAGGTCGCAGTC
>JAQICJ010000162.1 GCA_027858615.1 Deltaproteobacteria bacterium | reverse complement strand
CTACAACATCTTACGATACACATTAAATGAATAAAATCAAGAGAAAGGTCAATGTTTTTAATATAGCTTGTTATTGATAATAAAAAAGAGGGAGTTTGGGAAAAAAAGAAGGGATTAAATGGAGAGTTTGTAGATTAGTAATCGTAGTCTCGATGCTGATTTTGCTCGATTCTATCCAGCTTATTGTCCATCTGATTCAGTTTTTGCATTTCTTTGCCGCCAATCCAACCGAAACTGATATTGAAAATGACACCCTGCATGGTATTTTGTTCGGCATCGTCAGAAAAATTAACCGCAGTAGTGAAGAAATCTACCGATGGCATGATGTAGAAAGTTTCACCGGCATATTTGATGCCGACGCCTGCACCGGTTGTAACCCCGTTGATGATGAAATAGGCACTGTTGGCACCGTTATCATCGGAATCTTCATAATCTTCTGCGGTGATTTCTCCATCGGGGGACTGGAAATTATAATAGTTGGCATAGGCAAAACCGGTAATTGAAAGAGAGGAGGTAAGATCGTAGGAAGCTATGATGGGCAAAGTCAAGTGCGGACCTTCTATAAAAATAAACGATCTGTATCCCACAGCAGGATTAACAGCGATATGTGTGGTTTTTTCCCTGCTTTCAAAGAATTTGTATTTAAAATCGAATTCCGCCATCATACTGCCCAAGGCTACTCGACCACCAATTTCCATGTTATTGCCGACACCAATATGATAATGGAGTTCAGGAATAAAATTGGGGATGGTAATACTTTGGGTATCGTGATCATTAGTGGATTTGATCTGAAAAGCATTAAAGTTGAGACCAAAATCGGACTGCCCCTTTTCGAGGGTGTGTGCTGTTCTGTAAACTCCTGCCGATGGACACCCTGTCAATGCAAAAAGTGAAATAGCGAGAAAAAGATAAAATAAGCGTGAAGTCTTCATGTTACCCTCCGAAAAATACATTAAATTATACCTCAGAAACACGGGGTGTTTTGAATAAAACTGCAAAATTAACCACTGGTTACCAGGATAGAAACAAAAAAAAGCGAATCTATTAAGATTTATAGCATTGATTTGGATATGAGCAAAACACTTTTTTTCAATTGGGGATTATTGGTTAAGATGCAATTGCAGATGACAACCGGAATTTTTCGGTAAATAAATTCAACTTTTCAGTCTTTTTCAACTCCGGTGTATCCTGCTTTTTTCAATAATTTTATGATATAGGTAGATTCAAGCTTGTCATCCTTGTCAACTTTAACTGTTTTATTGCTCAAATCAACAATTACACTGTTGATGCCGTCAACATCCGCAAGTTTTTTTTCAATAGTACTTTGACAATGTTTACAGGTCATGTCGGAAACAATAAATTCGGTGTTCATGGGCAGATCTCCTTTTTGGGCATGTAAAAATGAAAAAATGGGAAAGTGGCCAAGATAATGGTAAATAACCAGCAAAAGCAGAAAAATTCCCGAAATAATGTGCAGGGGACTCAAACCCGCATGGTGTTGTGAATTCACACTGATAAAAGTATTGGTAATTCCATAATTATTTATAAGATAGTCAAATCCCAGCGCCGCCAGGATGGAACCAAAGATCACCGAACTCAGATAAAAAACCAGTGATTTTGTTCCCAGCAGTTTTTTAACTGTGAGAATGGTCACCATATTGGTAGCCGGACCTGCCAGCAGAAAAGCCAGGGCAGCTCCCGGAGAAAAACCCTTGAACACAAGAGCAGCAGCAATGGGAATTGATCCTGTCGCACAAACATAAAGGGGAACGGCAATCAATACACTGATAATAATCCCTCCAAAATTGCTGCCCAGATTATTCTGGACAAATCCATGAGGAATAAGAACAGTGATTAGAGCCCCCAACAACAAACCCAAAAGCAGTGAACCGGAAATTCCGTAAGGCAGTTGAATAAATCCATAATCAAAGACTTCCTTCACCCTGGCTTTAAATCCCTGGATTGGTTTGGCCTCTGTGTTATTTGGCATGACTGGTTTGGCCTGCTGTTCGTCCTTGTCGAAAATAATTGAAAGAATTCCGGCAACAGTACCTATAGCAAAAGAAACAGAAACTCTGATCAAAGTAAAAAACCAGCCCAGAATACCCCATGTGGCCATAATGGAATCAACTCCGGTTACAGGAGTTGAAATGAAAAATGAAATTACAGGTGCTTTTCCGGCTCCTGATTCCCTGAGAGAAGATGCCACAGGAATTACACTACAGGAACAAAGGGGCAAAGGTATTCCCAGCATAGATGATTTGAGTACTGAGAAAAGAGTATTTTTCCCCATATGTCTTCTTATGAGTCTGGCTGAAATAAAAACATGGAGCAAACCGCCGACAAAAAATCCCAGCAAAAGATAGGGAGCCATTTCAGCGGTGAGCATCCAGAAATTTTTAAGGATGGAAATAATAAAATTCATCTTTAACCTCGCTCTTTTTGATATTTAGTTCCCATCCCAGAATGGGGGTTTTTGACTGAATGAGAAGTTTGCCTCAGATGCGCGGAGCAACTTCGCAGATATAGCCACAACTATTTCAAGAAGTTATGACAAAGCAGATGAGGTAAAATTCCGCATTCAGACGATGA
>JAQICJ010000108.1 GCA_027858615.1 Deltaproteobacteria bacterium | reverse complement strand
GGATTTTTCAATGAGGTAGAAACTGATCAACGTATCTCCATTTTCATTGATCCCATCACTATGGTTTTCGATTTTGAATCAATCCACAAAGGCACCAGACTCACTGTCAGCCAATTGGATTATCCAAACGAAAACGAAGCTGAAGATGCAATTGAAACCTGGATCAATGCCATCAATGCCCTCAAATCATATATTGAAAACAAATTTCCCCTGCGTCTTTCCGGCAAAACCAAAGATTACAAGCCGGAATCTCGTCAGGAAGGAAGTGGAGCCAAACAGACAGTCAACGTAAATGAATCCATCGGCAGTTCTTTTTCATCCTATCCGGGTATTGAAAAAAGTGCAGAAAACAAACTGAACAACCTGGCCAAGCAAATAGCTGTCGAAAATAAAAAAGCTGCCCACAAAAGTCTCATCAACAAGAATGGAGACATTAAAATTCTCGACAAGGGCGGTTACGAAATCACCGAGCCCTGGGGAACAATCAAATCATGGAAAAAAGAACACGGCTTCGGTTATATTGATCATCCCGAACTTGGAGATGTCATGTTTGATTATGACGGTTGTGATTTCGAACCGGAACCAGGTGATAAAGTAGTTCTGCTCAGACTCAAAAAAACCTGGAACGGCAAACCAAAATGCAAAAGACTCGCCTGCCCCGACAAAGGCAGTAACGCCACCAAATAAATTTCTTTTCAAACAGTAATTTTTATTTCAACAAGGGGATAACTCAGGAGTAAAGCTCATATTTTTCTACGTGATATTTGTCTACTGCCTTGATATCAACGTCTTTCACAAATTTATCGGCAATTTTATCAAGCCATTTCTGATAATTATGGGTAAGATAATCGGCTATTTCCAGATTGCATTTGAGTTTTAAAACATCTTCCTCTATTTTGGGAGCTTTTTTGAACAGATCCCGAATGATTTCAGAAGATATCCGATCAAAGGATTTTATATATCCCCTGCCCTGACAATAATCGCAGGATCGGGTCATGGTTTTGAGCAAACTTTCTCTTTTTCTTTGCCTGGTAACTTCCATCAATCCAAATTCATTAATGGGCAGAATCATGTGACGAGCTCTGTCCTGCAGAGAAATTTCCGAAAATACCTGCAGAACTTTCTCTCTGCTTTCCATACTCTCCATATCTATAAAATCAATGACGATCAAACCACCTATATTACGCAATCTTAATTGGAGAGGGATTTCTCTTGCTGCTTCCATATTGATTTGGGTGATAGTTTCCTCGAGATTATGCTGACCAAGATAACTACCTGTATTAACATCAATTGAAGTCAAAGCCTCTGTCCGTTCTATCACCAGATAACCTCCAGATTTAAGCCAGACCTTTTCATTGAGAGTCTGATCTATCTGATGTTCAATGTCATATTTATCAAAAAGAAATTCTTCTCCATTATATTCTTCAACAGCATAAATGTATTTTGGCATGAAAGTGCGAACAAAATCTTTTACCTCACGGAAATGATAGAAGGAATCGACAATACATTTATCAATATCACTGTTCATCAAATCCCGCACACATCTCAAAACCAGATCCAGTTCGCTGTAAATCAAAGAGGGAAATTTGATCTTATTCCATTTGGCCTTGATATTTTCCCAGAGTTTCAACAAATAATCACGATCAGCTATCATATTTTCCCGGCTGGAACTGATGCAGGCTGTTCTCACAATAAAACCTGAATCTTCGGGGCGAATTTCTTCGACAATCTGTTTGAGGCGCTCCCTTTCAACCTCATCATTGATTTTTCTGCTGATGCCAATATGATCGACATAGGGCATATAAACGAGATGGCGACCTGGAAGGGAAATATATCCAGTAACCCTTGCTCCTTTGGAGCCGATGGGTTCTTTTGCCACCTGAACAAGGATTTCATCACCGGCAGAAATCAACTCCTCAATTTTGGGCATGGAAATCTGCTCAAGTTCCTCATCGGAGAAATCAAAATCCAATTCGGCATCTTCTTCCATTTCTTCTTCATTATCTTCTCTTTCCAAGAGATACAATCTAATTTTATCAGGGATTCTGCCACCTACTACATCAGTCACATAAATAAAAGCCGCCTTTTCCATGCCGATATCTACGAAAGCAGCCTGCATCCCCGGAATTACTCTCAAAACACGTCCTTTGTAAATATTGCCCACATGGCTCATTATTTTTTTTCGGTCAATATAGAGTTCGGTTAAATTTCCATTTTCCACTAGAGCCACTCTGTTAACAGGAGAATTTGTATTTATAAGGAGCAGGTTGTTTTTAACCATTGATTTCACCATTTATTTACCTGTAGAGTACTTGAAGGTATAAGCACTTGTATAGTTCCTGTTTCAGAACTGTGCACAGCTTCTTAAACTGTGATATATCTTAAAAAACAAAGATTTAAACATAAATTATTTTTAAAAGCAAGTACTTATCCCGAAAGCCCGAAAACTCCGTTCAGAAATCCTTCTATACATACAACCAATCAATTCCGAAAAAGTAACAAATGTTCTCTAATGACAAATATCTTCTTCTAAATTTGGTATCCTGCTAAAACCCAAACTACCAGCCGGGTGTTTTTCCTTCCCTCCAAGGAATATCTATTGATTTTTTCTGATTTCGAAGTAAAATTGCAAATTAAAGTGCAGATTTAAGTACAGATTTTCACATAATTTAGAGGTCAACCCTGAATAAAGTGTTTGTGTTCATGTATTTTCACAATCACCAGTTGGGGATAACCATTAATTGTTTTTCTTGATTTTCTAGCCCATCCATTCTTCTAATCCGGGAGGTTGATTTTGAAACTGTTCAAGTTCTATCCATTATTATTAATTTTCACCATAGGCTGCGCATCCAAAAGCAGAGGAATCAACTACAGTAAAAAAAGCTACAGACGCAACCGTGTAACTCAAGTTTCAACCGGCAGCAGCAGCAGCAAAAGACTCAGAACCGAATCCTTGAGGACTGATGAAAGTTCCCAGATTAGTGACTCCGCTCCGGCGTCGCCACCCCGCAATTACAAACCTGCACCAGAAAAACAGAATTTGCTGGCCAAAAAAGATAAAAATTCCGGCAACGAAAAGCAATTAGCCGATAAAAATTCTGCTAACTCCAAAGATAAAACAGCAACCGACAAGAGCAAACTCAATAGAAGAATGATTATCTACGATGCCCAGCTTTATATTGCTGTTTTCGACCCTGACAAAGCTGTTCAGCGTGCCATTGAGTTTACTCACAAACACGGTGGCTACCTTAAATCAAGGAAAAATTCCCTGGTAGTTCTGCGGGTTCCTTCGGAAAAATTCTTCTATTTTCTCCATCAGCTCGAAGAATACGGCGATGTCACTTCCCGACAAGTTTCTTCCAGAGACGTAACCTCTCAATTTGTAGATCTCAGCATGAGATTAAACAATCTGATAGCCGCCAGGGACAGATTAAAAGAACTCATCAAAAAAACCGGTAAAATAAAAGACATCCTTGCTGTTGAAAAAGAACTCACCAGAGTTACAGGCGAGATAGAAGGAATTAAGGGCAAGTTGCGCTATTTAAGCAATCTGGTCAGTTTTGCCACTATCAGACTTTATTTCAGGAGAAGGCAAACTCATGGCCACAATAGTTATTCAAAGATTAAAGTCGATACTCCCATTCAGTGGATCAAACAATTCGACATAATCAGTCTTTTCAGATAACCATAAATCTGATTTTTCAGCCAATCAGCAACTGAGGCTGAAATTGAATTGAACTGTACCCGGCATCTTTACAAAAACAGTTGATTATACTTACAAAGTTGCTTCAAAGGTCTTCAATTCAAAACCAATTCCCAGTCAATTACCTCGCTTTTGAACCGGGAACTGGTCAGATTGGCTGCTTGCAGATAATAACATTCCAATTAAATGGAAAGATGTTTAATTAATTTTATAAAACAGGATTTATTATGAAAAAGATTTCAATTACTCTCTTTTTTATTTTCACACTTTCTTTCATCGCCTGCGGCAATGTCAACTTCGATCCTCCTTCGGGTTTTGTTGAAATTAAGAAGACAAACAATATTCTCAAACTGGTTGCTTCAGATGCTTCTGTACTCAAAGTTACCTACAGAGAAAACAAAAAAAACGGAACAGCCCAATTCTGGAGCGAATTGCTTTTGCGCGATCTCACCGAGTTTAAAGGATATAAACTGTTGAAGCAAGAAAAGTATAAAGAAGATTCCGGACATATCCTCCACCTTAAACCTCCCCACAAAAGGCAGGATTTTATGTATAAAATCTGCATCCTTGCCAACGAAGACGATGTTTTCGTCATAGAACTCGGCTGTAAAAAGTCCCAGTGTAAAAAACACCTCCCCTCATTCAAATCCCTGATCAAACAAATTTACAACGATGAAATAAGCTAAGGTCTCCTCAACCGTTTTTGGTTGCCCCCTTGCTTTCAAAAGAAAATCCAACAAAAAAAGTAAAAAATTGATTTCAGCAGTGAACAGATCTCTGTAGACGAAAACGGAACTCTCGGAGGTGGATTATACAGATGGGTCAATGTATCACAAACAAGCAGTTCCCTGTTAGTTGGTATAATATTTTTAACCAGTGGTTAAATCTGTTTGATTTTGCCAGAAGCAAAGAGTTTAACTCTCCTCATTGTCAGAGCAATTCCCAGGAGGATGAGCAAAATCAGAGGCAGGTTGGATGATTTGGTTGAAGTAGTGGCAAAATGACAATTACAGCCTGAACTGCCCGGTTCCAGCGGATTTTTTTCAACTTCTTCAACTGCTTCCATGCGAACATCCAACTGGGCATAATTGTATGTATTCCAGGAAGCATGATTATTAGCGGCGATAAACCATTGACCATTCTGGGGCAAAACCACGCTGTGTTCTTGACCGTCAGCTTCCAATCTTGCCAGAGCCGTGGCATTTTCACCCACAAGAAAAAGTTGTAGATTTTCCGGATCGAAAACATAAAAATCAGGCGGAGAAGCTTCACTCCAGTTATCGAGATAAGTATTTTCCAAAGTTTCAAGTTGGAGTGACTGCAGGGCTGTAGGCTGCAAAGAATAAACAAATCTGGCCACCGGTTCAGGATCATATTGATCCTGTCCAGGTGCTATTTCCACCACTGCATGTGCCGGCAAACTGCCTTCCAGATTGACATCAACCTCATAAACCAGCCCAGAACCGTCACCTGTGGGCATGGGAAGCTGTGCATCCCAACTTGCCTCGGTGGGACATTGAGCTCCCTGAGGCCCTGAAGCGGAGGGCTGGGCACACATAATCCAAGCTACCCCGTCTTCGGGCCAGGTGCCTGCCGGAGAAGAAATCTGGGCGAAAATATTTTGATAATCCCCAACTTCCACTTGGGCTTGTCCCTGATAATCCGTATGAACAACAATTGCATAAGTCAATTGATCGGGATCATAATAATTTTCTGATGCCAACAAAATCCGGGCGCCGTCCACCGGATTGCCGACACCGTCATTTACCTGAAAGATCAGAGTATTTGTATTGGAATAGCGAGGGGTAATATTTTCCCATTTGCCATCAGGTCTGCTGCGATAAACTATGGCCAGATCCTTGCCGCCGCCATAATCTTTATCCTGCTTGTTACCGGGCACTCCAATGATCGTGTTGCTGTCGCTCCAACTCACCTGAAAGGGCAACCACCGATCCTGGAGATAATACTCATTCCAGACATGATCCTCGGTAATTCCTCCTACTGCAGCCGAAGGAATCAGGGATAATCTCCCCAAAGCCGAGTTGACGTCCTGCAACTCGCCGCAATTGCCATAATGCTGATTGATAATTCTCACCGGATGGGGACTGCGAACAATACATCCTGGACAATCTCCGGTGGTTCCGGAATATTCGGGAGGCAATTCTCCGACATTAAGCTCCAGATTTTGACTGGTGAGATAGCCAATCTTATCCAAAATTATATCATCGGGGGAGCTCTGGCGTTGGCCGCTCAGATTCGGGTAAATTTGACCGTCCCAGACTTGCGCCCCATTATCGCCGGCGATTATTCGATTAAAATCAGGATATCCTTCAAATTCAGCGCTAAAACCGCCGGAAAAGGAAACTTTGGTCAGGTTAAAAGGCAGTACATATGTCCCCCAATCAACCTCTGAAGTAGAAGCAACAGAACCTGAAAACAAAAATACCCGGTGATCGGAGCTCTCCATCCATTCCTCCAAGATATCACCCTTGGCTTCAAGGAGAGCATATAGTTGATCGCTCTGATCAGAAGGAATGATGATCTTTTTAAACGTTTCAAGTTCAGTAGCATCCTGCAACTGACCGAATTCTGTAGCATCCCAGACTGTTACCTCGTAACCGGAAACAATCAACTCGTCTTCAATTACAGTAGCCCCTTCTGAATTTTGCTCGCGAATAACCAGAAACTGCTCGTGGAAATAGGTGTTAAGTACCCCGCCGGGTCCAAAACCTGCCATCAGCAAATTCTCCAACAAGGGGGTAAAGGTGGAATCCAGCTTAAGAGTAGTAGCATACACACTTCCCCGATTCCAGGTATAGTGCAGCAGTACCGGCTCGCCTCCCCCTTGATTTCTGATTGCAACCACGGGATCGAGATCTGACAGCATAATTCCATAATCAGCCGTATAAGCAGAAAGATCTGCAATATAATTGGGATATACGGTTTCAAAAGCACGACGGTAATCGGGCTCGGGTTCTGATTCCAACAAATAAGAACGCCAGAATTTTCCGCCCTCTTCAACTGTTGCCGGTTCTCCGGAAATGGCATTGATATAAAAAGCCGATTCATCTCCCAAACGAGGATGAACAACATACCAGTAGTAGTAATCTCGATCTACTTCCCAGCTCTCACCCCCCAAATCCAGCTCAACAGTTGTGTAATAATTGCCTGCTCCCTCTTCTTTTTCAACAAGCCTGGCAAAATCTATCAGTTCAGCCACTTGATAGATATTTTTCGCGTTCTCAACCAGAATTTCCGGATCGAAATTATCTGAATCAAGATCCTCAAAAGGAAGATGAGCCAGACTGAAAACAACTTCATCAATAAGATGGGGTTCATCCGACGCCAAACTGTTGATCAGCTCTGCCATCTGCTTTTGCCTGTACTCGTTCATTCTGATGAAAACTGCATACAAAGCCGGCTTTATCCAATGGGGAACCAACTCGAAAGCCAAGGCCGCTTCCCCGTTAAATTTGTTGGCAGAGGTGTAATCGTAGGCAAGATCAACAACCAATGAATAGGTGGAACCCTGCAGAACAATATTCTGCCCGGGTCCCACTTCTCTGTATACAGGATTGTAAGCCTCCTGAGCCTGAAGATTAAAAGGTACAACAAGTGCAAAAACAATAAAAACAAATTCTCTGGGGGCCATAGAATTAACTCCTGCAACTGGTTCATTTTCTCAAAGATTCAGCGGCCATAACAATGGTAACCGAGCTGCTTTACTTTTTCCGAGGTATAATCTTTATCTGCAGATAAAGTATTCAACTTTCCTTTGAGTGATTTGGGGCATCTTTTCTTTAATATTTCTATTAAAGTAGTAAAAACTTCTCGAGGCAAATCTTTTTTGGCCAATTGGATAAAATAATCGTTGTCCTGTTCTCTTTTAAATTGTTCCAGAGCTGTCAAATATCCGGATAAATCAATTTTCTGTTGATTGTGGCCCCCTTTCCCAACTTTTGCAAACTTTTCAAGTTTGGCTGCTATAAGGCTGCGCAGATATTTATGATCAGAGGATGCCCCCCCCAATTGAGCCAGCACCATGGCAATTTGTGCCCCGTATTCATCTTTCTTCCCCTGGCGAAAAAGTTTGGACAAGCGTGGTTTCATTTTTTCAAGTTTGCAGGTAGCTATACCTCCGAGTACTTTGGACCAGAATATGTTTTTGCGATTATCCAGAATTTTAACTGCTGCCCCGGCCAGAGGCGGAGAACAATTATCTATAAAATGTTCCCAGACAACTTGCCTGACCTGGACCCACCTGTTCTCAACCTCGCTTCTCATGGCTTCAGGCAATCTTGGAGCGGGCCACGATCTGATAGCTGCCGCTTTCAATACCGGATTTTTACTGCTGAAAGCTTCTTTGGCAATATTGCGATCTCTGAGTGCCAGCGCGGTTTTCAGAGCTCTGATTTGAACACCCTCACGGGAATCACTGTGATAGATGGAATGAACAATATTCAAGAATCTTCCGTCACCTGCAACTTCCGCTGCATAAAGATAACGCATTCTTTGCACAAAATCCTGACCGGGAACATATTGTAGACATTTGGACAATTGTTTTTTGAGTTTTTTATCTTTACGGGTCCACCTGGTTCCAATCCACAATAAACCGGGACTGGTTGCTGTTTTTTTATGTTTGCACAGTCCCTCCAGAACCCTGGATCTGGAAGCTCGATTGAAATATTTGGCCACCATTCGACGTAAAGTATAATCACTCCAATTTCCTTTGCTTACATATTTTTGAATCGCTTCAAAATTGTTGCCTCCACTTTGTAAATAAAGCTGGAGAGCCTTAATCCTGGTGGATTTATTGGCTTTCTTATCTAAAACTTTGGACAGAAGCGGTTTTTGAGCTGATTTTACTTTGAGACTTTCCACAAGGTATTTTTTAAGATTACCCTCGGCCCAGGAGAGGGCTTCAATGAATTCTGGAATGAATTCGGTGACTTTTCTTTGAGCTGAGATTTCGAGAATCAACTTCTTCAATTCAGGATCCAAAGTTTTCTGCAAGTAATATTTTTTGAGGATTTCTGGTGAAACGATTGTCAATACACTTCGCATCTGTTCTTCATCAACTTCTTTTTTGTGGTAACCCTGCAGAAAAAAGGCAAAGGGATCCTTTTTGAAATCCAAATCTGAAAGTAGATGAAATTCGCTGATGGCAGGAGGAGTTTTATTGCCCTGTTTGTCTTTTCCGTCATAAAAGCTTTCCAGAATCAGCATAATACATGATCCCTTGAGACCACCGGGCAGTTTGACTTGCCAGGGCAGTCTGTGACCTCCCTTTAAAGAGGCTGGATCCCGCTCCAATTTTACCCTGAAAGCTTTACCGTTGGAGTCCACCAGGTAAAAACTTTTTAATCTGCTGAAATAGTTGAGAGATTTTTTCCCAGAATAATGTCCCGGCAAAAACCTGAGGGCTACTGCCTGATAACCGGTTGTTTTTCTTTTTAAAATAAAGTAGGTTCCTTTGCCGGCACTCTCACCCCCGATCCAAGCAGTATCTCCATTTTTATCATTCATTTTAACAGGTTCCGGCACGGCAAAATCGCCCATATCGCTCTCACCCCGCCAGGAAGAAGCTGCTTTTGCCTTGAAAGGCAGTAAAGACGAAGCAGGAAAGGAAATATCGTTTTTGAAACTGGCACTGACAGTTTTGGCAGAAGCCGGAAGCTTGAGGGTGTTCCCTTTGATCTTGATGAATTTACCCTGGCTGAACCTTGAACGAAACAAACGGGGATTTTGCTTCTGACAAGTCCGTAAGGATTCAAATTTGCGATATAATTCCAGATTTTTAGCGTCAAAATATTCGAGGTTGTTTTGCTCTAAAGTAGCAACTTTAGCAAAAGCCTTGATTAGTTTTAATTTTTTATTTTTGTTTACAAAAAACCAGTCAAATTTTTCAGATTTGACATAGAGGAGCTTTTTGTTGCGAAAATAATTGCAAGAAACAGGGCTTTTGAGGTGATAAGGCCTGGCAACATCAGCCACTGTGGTTTTACCCTTATGCAAAATGAGCAATTTGTTACTTTTCAGCAAGGTAAAGTTCTGATTGCATTTTAACTGAGGCAAATTAGTTGAAAGCAGAATTAAAAATAGAAAGTTCATATTTTACCTCTGATTATTTCTGGGGATAGAGTTTGAAATATTGCAATAACAAACGCTGGGCCATGTAAGTTGCTTTGGTTCTCCAGCGTGCGGGATTAACTACCAGCATGGCTATGGCAACTTTGGGATTTGATACCGGTGCAAAACCGACGAACCATGTATATTGCAGATAGACTGGGGTTTTTCTGCTCAAGGTTCCAGTTTTGCCAGCTACATCAAAAGCAAGTCGCCGCTCTTTTTTGGGAGTATAAAATGCTTTGACAGCAGTTCCACGCTCAACTGTCGCCAACATCATTTTTTTCAATTTATCAACTGCCACCGGTTGCAAAACATGTTTTAATTTTTTTTGCGGTTTGTGCACGAAAAGAGTTTTTCCTTCGGCAGAAACGACCTTTTCAACCAGCCAGGGATTGATTTGATTGCCCTGATTGGCAATAATCCCGGTTATAACCGCAGCATGAACAGGACTGAGAGTGACATTGCCAAAACCCGCGGCTGTATACCCCACCGCCAAAGGATCATTTTTGTTGATATTTATCATACTTTTTTCCAAGGGAAATTCAAAGTTCAGGTAGGAATTAAAACCAAATTTTTGGGCATAAGAAAGGAGCACCCGGGCTGACAGATGTTTGTGAGCTAATTTGGCAAAAACTGCATTGGTGGAATTGGCGAAAGCAGTATATAGATCTTCGCATTTATCATCTTTTTCAGGATTATCCTTGAAGTGATGAGGTTTTAAGCCCCTCTTGCCTCCGTGATAACAGGTTTCCAATTCCGGTTCAAAATTTTCTATTTCCAGAAGAGCCGAGACGGTGACTATCTTAATCAAAGAAGCTGCCGGTGCCCAAGCCTTGAAAGCCAGTTCATCCCTGGTCAGATCGGAATTAAACTCCGAGTGTCCCTCCATAACGATGATTTTACCGGTAGGGATATCCATGAGCACCCCTACCCCGTAAGGAACTTCATACTTTTTGAATTCTTCCTTCAACCAGGTTTGCAATTCCGGTTCAATTGAATAGATAATCCTGGTGCCGTTGGTGAGACTTTGCACCATTTTGTTATTACGTTCCACCATGAGGGCGGGTTCTTTCATTTGTTGCCAATATTCCAGTGGGAAATCACTGTCTAACTTGTCAAGTTCCAGAGTTCTGTATACCTTTTCCTGAGGCTTATCCTGCCTGTTGGAGAGAAAATACACAAAGGCAACCAACCCTGTAAACAAAACTATGAACAGGGTAATCGGGGCAAAAACTTTTTTTTGTTTTTCAGTTGCCATAATTTCAACCGGTGGAACAAGATAGTTCCCAGTGCTCAAATCAGATAGTCAAGATCGTATTTTTTGATGCGGTAATACAAGGTGGAACGATTGATCTCGAGGCTTCTAGCTGCTGCCGCCATATTTCCATTATTCTGCTTGACTGCTTCAACAATCCGTTCTTTTTCCTGCTGAGCCAATTGATTTTTAAGACTTTTCTTGGCAATCTCGTTGACGGAAACGTGAGTTTGAAAGGTCTGATTAAAAACAGGTCCGAACTCGAGATTTTCTTTCTTTAAAATTCCATCGTTAGAAAGGATAATTGCACGTTCTGTTAGATTTTCCAACTCTCGCACATTACCTGGCCAAGAGTACTCCTTTAGAGCATCCAGAAAACCTGTTTCAATGTTTTTTATAATTTTCCCAGTAGTTTTAGCATATTTTTCAATGAAATAATTCAAAAGAGGCAGCAGATCATCCTTGCGCCCCCGCAGAGGTGGCACCATGATGGGAAAAACATTGAGACGGTAGTACAAATCCTGTCTGAATTTACCTGTTTTTACCAATTCTTCCAGATTTTTGTGGGTGGCTGAAACAACTCGAACGTCGACTTTGAGGGTTTTTTCCCCTCCAACTTTTTCAAACTCCATTTCCTGCAAAATCCTGAGGAGCTTTACCTGAATTTTCAAAGGAAGATCGCCAATTTCATCAAGAAAGATGGTTCCCTGATCAGCCAACTCGAAACGCCCCATGCGGGAATTAACCGCTCCGGTAAAAGCACCCTTTTCATGACCAAAGAGTTCACTTTCCAAAACCCCGGGAGAAAGTGCAGCACAGTTGATTTTGACAAAAGGCTGCTCGGAACGCTTGGAATTATGGTGGATAGCATGAGCAATCAGTTCTTTTCCGGTACCTGTTTCTCCCCGGATCAGCACTGTGCTGGAAGTTGAAGCCACTTTCTCAATTTTTTGCAAAACTTCATCCAACTGCTTGCTTTGCCCCACAATATTTCCAAAGTTGAAGTCTTTTTTTACCTGGTTATCCAGATACCCGGCATATTGTTTGAGACGCTCCTGGAGAAATTTGTTTTCGAGACGCAGGTGATAAAGCTCAAGTGCTTGGGCTATAGCATTGCGTAATTCTTCGGAGTCCCAGGGTTTGGTGATAAATCGGAAGACATATCCCGCCTTGATGGCTTCGATCAAAACATCTGTGTCTTTATACGCCGTAAGAATAATTCCCAGAAAAGAATCATTGGAGGAATAAGCTTTTTCAAGAAATTGCAAGCCCGACATCCGGGGCATGCGCTGATCAGTGATAATCACGGCAATATCATTGTTTTTAACAATGGCCAGAGCTTCTTCACCGGAAGCTGCTGTAAAAATTTCAAATACACCCCTGAAGTTAAACCTGAAAACATCAAGGTTATCAAGTTCATCATCTACATAAAGGATTGAATATTTTGTATTTAAAACCTTATTCATGCTATTTTTTGGCTATTACTGGCAAAAAGCAGGACCTTCATTACATTGGGAAGGACCATCTGGACATTGTTCCACACAATCAAGATAATTTGTACAATCTTGAACCTGCGAATCGGGAATACAAAGATTATGGGTCTGGGAATTAACTTCCATCTCAAGACATTGGGCATAATAACCGCATTCCATATTTATATCACAATAATCGACGCAATATTTGAAACCGGAAGTATCTTCGGGCAAGGCGACACATTCTCCCCTGAGACAATCAGAGAAACTGCTGCAAGTTCCACAGGTGTCTTCTTCTCCTGAAGGTTCAAAACAACTGTAACTTCTGGGAAAACAATATTCGCCCCTGTCTTCAACGTTATGACAATAATAATTATCGGCACAGCGACTTTCCTGACAGGGAGACAGACAGATCCTGGCTTCGGATTGCTCGGCATAAATGCAAGCCAGACCACCTTGACAATCACTGTCATTATAGCAGGGAGAACAGCCTTCGCCTTCTCCGAGGCAGGAACCATAGTCGGGAAAACATTGATAACTTGAAGTTAATGAAGAACATTCCCCTGGACATTGTTCACAATTTGTGACCCATCCTTGCAACTGGCTGCAATAAAAAGTTTCCAGGCAGGTATTATCGAGAGAACAGGTTCCGCTCATTTCGGGATCACATTCCTGGGAACAAAATTTGTAGGCGGACTCGGAATTGCCCTCAAAAACTGCTAAACACTTGTCAGATTCGTATCCACACTGGAAATCCAATTCGCATTCTTCACAGAAAGTACGGGGCAGACACCACATTTCCTGGGAATTGTTATAATTGCGACAGACCATTTCAGGAGGACAATCCCTGGAATCAATGCAAGAATTTGAACAAAATGGCAGACCGTCGGAATAATCATGATCATCGATGCAGGTAAAACCGGTGGCACATTCTTCAACTCCGCATTTGCTACCTGCAGTACCCGGGCCCTGTTGGAAATAAATACCGACACACCAATACTCTCCTTCGGACTTGGCGCAAACAGTACCGGAAGAACAATCGCTTTGTTGTTCACAAGGATTGGCACAGACAGATTCTTTACATTCTACAGTGAAATCTTCTGAACAATCTGACTGCTCGTTACAAGACAGACAATCCTGATTATCGTCACATCCTGCACCCAATGGTTGTCTGGGCACACAATTGAAGTCTACACAGGAATAATTATCCCGGCACTCATCGTTGATACTGCACTCGGGCATACAATAGGATGAATCCTGACTAAAAGCTACGCAGATTCCTTTAGAACAAGGATTATCTTCATCGCAAGCAAAGGTGCACATCCCATCAGGCAGACCGAGGTTGCAAACTCCACTGCAAACAGTATCGCTCTTGCAGGGTTCACCAAAGCCTGTTTCCTGGGAATCATCGCATCCTGCAAACATGATGAAAAACAATAACAGAATGATTTTTTTATACATAAACAGAACTCCAGAATAATAAAAGGTCAGGATATATTTTTAGTTTTGCCAAACTTGAGAATTCCAGTCAACAGTTTATCAGTATTGAAGATTTTAACAATAATGGCAATAAGAATTACTGATATCACAAAAGAATACAGAGTTCCCCAGATAACCAGAGCATAATTATCAAAGGTGAGATTGCGCATTGCCATCATGGGATGGGAAAAAGGAATAGCGAAAAGCAGAGCTTTAAGACCAAGTGACAAAGTGTCGAAATCTCTGTACATGGTAATAAACATCGGAATAAGAGCAAGAGCAGTAATGGGATAGGTCAGCAACTGGGCACTCTTATAATCTCTGGCCATAATTCCAAGAAACATAGCCAGAGAAAGACCAAAGAGAAGAGAGGCAAACAATGAAATTCCCACCAGAATATAATCAAAAAGATGCAGATTCAAACCAAGTAATTCCAAATGCTGACTGTCAATCTGAAAGGAATCCATATAGAACTTGAAACCAATCAAGTAAAATCCGGCCATAATCAGGCCTACAATTGCACTTCCCAGCAATTTGCCACTTACTATTGTACGTCTCTTTATGGGCATGGTGAGCAGAGTTTCCAGGGTTTTGTTTTCCTTTTCCAGTCCCATGGAGGTTATCACCATGGAGCCTCCAAGCATTATGATCATCATAATGGCCACCGGAATAGTTACTGATTGGGAGATAAGCACCTGGGCAATTTTATTGGGTGAAAGTGCAGGAATAACTTTATCTTTGTAATAGGTATTTTCCAGCTTCATCATCGGCTTTTCCAGAAATGCAGCTTTTTTTTCTGAAATCACCTTTTTTTGCCCCAGATTGATCAGAATTGTCTTTTCCAGTTGGAGAAAGGATTTTTCCAGAACTCCGGCTGAAATAGTATCCATAATACCGGCTCCCCGCATCACCCAATCAACTTTGAGAATCCCGGGAATTTCTGCCAGGAGATTTTTTTCAAAATTTTCAGTGATAATAATTTGAGCAACTCCTTTTTCGCTGCTTCTTACCTTTTCCAATCCTGTTTTTTCCTGGCTTCCCTGGTAAATTACTTCAGTTTTTTCACTGATAATACTGACCAGTTTTTTGGATATTCTGCTCTGATCATTATCGATGATGCTCACAACCGGTTTTTTTTTGGCTTCTTCTTTGGAAATATCAATCAATTTGCCCATGGAAGCAAAAAGAATGGTAATTCCTATGATTACTGCCAACATGGAAGGAGTAAGCAACTCCTTTATTTCTTTTTTAATAAGATTATAAAGCATAAAAATTTCAACTTTCTTTAAAATCAGTCTTATTTTCACTGTTTTCAACCAAGTGAACAAAAACTTCTTCCAGACTGCTCATTCCCCACTTGGATTTGATCTCATCCGGAGTCCCTGTTGCAATTATTTTCCCTTTGTAAACCAGCGCAATTCGATCACACAAGCTATCCACTTCAAACATATTGTGGGACGAAAGCAGAATACCGTTTTCTTCCCCGACACTGTCGATGATTATTTTTCTTACTTCTCTGGAATTGATCACATCGAGTCCTGAGGTTGGTTCATCCAAAATTGCCAACTTGGGTTCAACCATTAAGGAACGAGCAATTACCAGACGCCTTATCATCCCTTTGCTGTAACTGGAAACCTTTTCTTTGACAGCATCTCCCAGGTCAGCTATTTTTTGGCCTCTGGCCACCATTTCTTCTTTTTTTTGGCCTCTCTCAAAAAAACCGGCAATGAACTGGAGGTATTCAGTTCCTTTGAGATTTTTGTAAACTCCAGCATCTTCGGGCAGATAACTTATCAATTCCCTTATCTTGTCAGGATTTTCCCTGGCACAAAAACCGTCCAGTTTAACAATTCCCGCATCATAACCCAGAAGAGTGGATACAATCCTCAAAGTTGTGGTTTTACCAGCTCCATTAGGCCCGATCAAACCAAAGATTTCACCTGGTTCAATCTTGAAATCTATTCCCTGCAAAGCTATTTTTTTTTGATAATTCTTTTTCAGATTTTCAACCTGCAATAAAGCCATTGACAACTCCAGACTAATTTTATCAGAGAATTTTGAAGCAAAATCAATCTTTGAGTTGTTTTTGCCTCTGCTCCAATAAAAGCACGAGAATAGCAACCAATCATATTTTTACAATCAACTCCCGATTTAATTTACGTTTCTAACTCCAAAATGAGGATTATTGGCTGAGTAAGAAATTGGATTGAGATGCGCGGAAAAACTTCGCAGACATAGTTGATATTATTTCGAGAAGTTACGACAAAGCAGATGAGGTAAAATGACCTGCTCAGACTGCAACCTTCCTTTTTGGGATGGGAACTATTTATTCTTCAACATGCGAAGTGTTTTCTTTTTCATTCTGGCCTTGCGAATATTGTCCAGTCTTTCAACTTCATCTTCAGGGGCCAGTTTGCGAGCATAACGATAAAAAGGAACTTCATGTTTATATTTGTGTCTGACCACTACTATGGTTCCAGGTAAGGGGCTTTTTTCATCGACCTGAACTTCAAGCCATCCTTGGGGGACATTTGGTTCTACCCATTCATAGATCCAACGGGCATCAATGGGAGTTAAATTAACACAACCGTGAGATTTGCGATTGCCAAAATTTGAATGCCAGTAAGCTCCGTGAAGAGCCTGCCCGAAAAAGAAAAAGACGGCCCAGGGTACTTCTTCAACCCGATATTGCTCTTTAGCCAAAGAAGATGAAGTCATATCATCATTTGCTTTTTTAAGCCAAGTTCTAAAAATCCCGTATTTGGTGGGATAACGTTTATTACCAGAAGAAATTGGAGCCATATAAACTGGTTCATTGCCCTCATAGGCAACCATTGTCTGCATTTTAATATTGATTTCAATCCATTTTTCGCAGTCCTTCAGACCAGGAGGAGGATTACCCGGCCAGGCTGAAAGTACGCGACGGGCGTAAATCCACCCTTCTTTGACCCGATAAAACAGCGTTTCCAATTTTTTTCCGGATAATTGCACCCTTTTTTTATCATAAATAGCTCTGACAGAATAATGTTTCAGAGGTTCAACCCCTTTTTTCTGAGGGCCGCCGGGAAATTTATAAACTTTGGCCCCGCTGCTTTTAGCTCTGATAATCGCTACCGGCAAGTTTATATTGAGTTTGCGTAAATTTACTCCATGATAGCGAGGAACTCTGTAACCAAGAATATCTTTATCCCAGATCAAAAATTTCTTTCCGGTGACCCAATAACCTTTACCTCCCTCAGATCGCATATCCTTGAGGGAAATCATATCTCCTCGACCATAAGTTTTGTAGACTTTGCCTGCGAACATCTCCTCCTTGTTTCTGAAATAGGGGGCATTGTCATTTTTGACCAGGCCGTAACGATTGGGAGTAATTCGTCTACGTGGAATGATTGGCTGTTTACGCAAGAGGATATCTCTGGAATCGGGATTTAATTTTTCTCCACAAACCCAGCGGTTTTTACCCAGATTAAGCCAATATTTTTTGCATCCTCCCTGAGCTTTCACATAGTCGGTAAGTGGCAACCTTGAATATTGTTTTATCAAACCAACTCGTTCAGCCTCTTTGCTGGGACTTCTTCTGACCACCAGATTGTAAAGAGCTTTCAGACTTTTAATTTTGGGGGGAAGGATTTCCGAAACATTGGCCAACTGCTTGTCAGTTTCAGGCCATTCAACAGATTTTGCCCTGCATTGAGGTCGAGGTTTTTGCAAGGGTCCTAGAGGAGATGGCAATTTTTCGCTTTCTCCATTGACTGAATTGCTTTTATCAGTTTGAGCTTTTTCTGTGATTGTTTTTTTGTCAGTTTTATTTGCTTCTTTTTCTTCTGTATTATCCTTGCATGATATTATCAATAATGCCAATGACATAAAAACGCAGAACCTGAAAAACATGAAACCTCCATAAAATCAAGTTGGAAATTTAAAGGTTGATTGTAAAACTTCAACCCATTATTTACCTGTTATTCAGAGGAAATTCAACCCCTTTTTCAGTTTCCCCTTGAACCATCTGCAGTTGGAAAGAAAAAGTCAAAACAGAAAAGTATCTGAAAAACAAACACCCCACGAGGTTATTGGTTAAGTAAGAAGTTTGCCTCAGATGCGAGGAATAATTTCGCAGATATAGCCACAACTATTTCAAGAAGTTATGACAAAGCAGATGAGGTAAAATTCCGTATTCAGACAGTGACCTTCCTTTTTGGGATGGGAACTATTTAGCTACCTTGACAGCTTCATATACTTCTTTGTTGCCCTGAAGGTAGATTGTCCCATTTTGAATCTTGTACAATTGTTGATGCATATATTTTTCTCCATATTTGCTCAACTTGAGAATTCTGGAAAATTTTCCGTTCAATTTAAATTGAATCAAACCCTGTTCTTCAACAGGAATTTTGCTCTGAAAAGGTCCAGTTGCCTGATAATAAACTCCTTTATAAAGCAAGGGAGCCCAGGGCCATACACCATGGCATAAATTCAAGGTTTCCTGGCCGTCGAAAACACTGACAATCTTGAGGCAACGTCCACCTTTGACTGGATAAAATACATAGTCCGGGGAAACTTTGATCCAAGCGGGATTGTAGCTTGGCCAACCTTCGAGAGTATCTTTTTCCGGCTTGAATTCTTTTTTCCATACAGCTTTTGGATTTGATTCAGCGGCTTCATATTTGAAAAAGAATAGTCTTGATGCCTGAGGAGGATTGCTGGTTTTTTTCTGAACAGTGACGATCATGTGACCGGCTTTGAAAGTTCTGGTATTGTTTTTAATGCTCTTGATTTCTTTTCCTGTTTCCTTGTTGACAAACGAACCTGCTCCATAAGAATGAAACAGATAACCACCTTTGGTTTCAAGCAATTCAGGTTTCATTACTGACTTGAAAGGGATTTCCCAGGTTTTTTTGCCCTTTTCCAGATCAAAAGCAAAAAGGTGACCGGGAGAAGATTTCTGTTTAAGAATGATGTGATTTGAACCAATCCCGATAAAGTCATACTTTTCTTCTTTTTCTTTTTTACTGGCTTTTTTCTCAAGGAATAATTTGATGCCCATGGTTCCACTTTTCAACTCAAAAAGCTTGATGGTATCGGAAAAAAGCAGATAACCGTGCTCAGCCTGTTTTCCAATCTTGATGCTTTTATTATCTTTGGTTCTTACCAGGTGACGAAGGCGACGACGACGACCATTGGCAAGATCCACGTAATTGAGGAAGGTTTTGTCAACATAATAAATTCTGTCAAATTCAGGAACATAAAGCACTGAACTCAGGGTCGAATTGGCTTTTCCAATTCGACGACGCCATTTTAATTTTTTGGTTTTGCGATCAAGTGCCCAAATTTCTCCAATACTTTTATTGTCGGAAAGATCCACAACAGTAAAATACAAAATACCATCTTTCTGACCCAGAATAGTATTTACCCTTGGTTGTTTGAGACGGGGATGTTTGAGATCATAGGCCAGAGAACTGCTGCCATCCGGTGCAAAAATTTTGATTCTGTTGATGGCTGCCAACACAATCTCACCATTAATAACAGCGTGTTCCTCACGATTTACCGGAAAAATAGTTTCCTGGAACCATTTCTTTTTCCAGGTTTTTGTATCGTAAGCTGTTACTCCCTTGGAAGAGGTGCAATAGGAAATTTTTTCAGTCAAAAAACAATGTCTGGAGGGGTTTTCTTTTTTGAAAAGCGGCTTGGCAAGCGGTTTGCCTTTGGCATAATCAAAAAGCAGCCATTTCTTTTCCCTGGATTCTTCATTTTTGATTATCATGCGACCTTTTTGTCCCTTGGAGAACATGTCAAAAGTCCAGTGTTTGGCTTCGCTTCCCGTCTGAAAATGTTTCCACTTGGCAGCAAAAGTTTTGGGACATCTCCCTTTGATATAGAGTTGTTCCTGGTTTTTAACCGTACGTTGCAGAACCACTACACCTTCATCACTGGAATGAACTCGGGCTATGTCAAAGCCTTCTTCCATATCCATTTTCCAACTCCAGCGAACTTTAACTTTATCCTGCTGCAGATCAACAAGATTAAGAGTATCACCGGTGATAACTGCCAGATAACCCTTGTGGGTTACATGAACGGGATGGGTAATTTTTCTACCGATGTCATAATCGGTAAACTTGCCTGATTCAGGATCAATAATTCTGATATTATTGTTCCAGGCTGTAACAAAATTGACTCCCAAAACACTGAGACCAAAACCGGGGACTTTTTTATCCCAAAGTTCCACTCCTCTGTATTTGTCAACTGCTAAAATCTTGTTATCACTAGTCCAGACTGCAATAGCAACAGATTTGATTCCTCCTCCGAAAGAGAATCTGTCTTCTTTGTCAAAAAGGCCCATTTCGATTTCTTTGGACCAGCGCTGGCGACCGGTAACCTTGTTCAGAGCCGAAATCCCGACAGGATTATTTTTTTCATTGAGAATGACGTTAAAAACTCTACGCTTGGATTCTCCAAAAGCGAAAACTTTGTTGCTGAGGCTTTTTTTCCACAAAATTGCCGGAAAATCTTCTTTCTTTTTAGCAGGTTCAGTTTTTTTCTTTTTGGTTTTGCAGGATACTGTCAAAACCAGAAGAATTAGAAGCAGGGAGATTCTTTTTATAGTCATAATTTCCTCCATTGAAGGTGCGAATTGATTTTCCAAATTGTCAGATTTGAATTTGTTGTTGTTGCAAAAACTTGAACAACTGAACTTTCAAGCAATAAATTTGGATAAAATAACAATATTAAAATCTGTTGTTCCCCAGGCTGAAAAGTAAATTGAATTAGAAATAAGGTCGTGAACCAGGAAAAATGCCGGCTACAAACTGATTTCAAATTCCAGCCTGAATTAAAAAAGGAGCAGAATTAGAAATCATATAATTGTTGTTTTTGAAAAAAATGCAACAATTTTTGCTGAAACCTGAAGTAAAATAACTGAAGTACAATAAAATGAGGAGATAAATCAACCCAATATGTTACAGAAGAATTTACTGCAGAAGTTGAAAAAATCAGGACTTCAAATCTTCTATTTTGCGCTTGATTTTGGCTATATCGTCTTTTTTCTTGAGTTTTAATTTTTTAAGACGATGAGCTTCAACCTCTTCTTCCGAGGTCATGCTGATATGTTTTTCTATTTCAACAAGCCTCCCGTCAAGGGATTTATGTTCAAGTTTAAGGGTTTCGAGCTTTTCTTCGAGTTCTGAAATAGAATCATGATCAGTCATCAAACACTCCTGTATTATAGGGCTTTAGTACCCTGAAGAATAAAAGATCTGAAGTAAAAAAAATTAGCTCCTGAAAAAAACTTGGCCGCTTGCAAAAACCAGGATTTCCATGAAATGGAATTATGGTTTTATTGTTCGGAGAAGCCTGTGTTCTGAGAAGTTGTAATGTTTTATGATTCAGATCTGAATTAATTGTCAAATTACCATCGGAAAATTTTACCACATCATATTGATTGAAAAAAGCTGAGTTTTATTTTTTTCGAAAAAAATAAGAAAAACAAATATCTGAAACGGAAAATCCCTGACCCTCTGAAAATTATTTTCATTTTTGGAAACAAGATCTGGTGCGAGAAGGGGGGATCGAACCCCCATGCCTTTTCAGGCACTGGATCCTAAATCCAGCGCGTCTACCAATTCCGCCATTCTCGCTGGTGGTTTTAAAGTTAAAAGTGAATACCATATCCCCATCCTCTGATCAAGTTGAATTTTATTCTGGAAAAACAAAAAGATCTGTACTCCAAGTCAATCCTTGCCATAAAATGAAAATATTGTAAAATTGGCAAGATCTTAAAATGAAGATTATTATTTCTTTTTTCAATCTGGAAATTTTCAAAACCCGGGGCTCTATGCTGGGTCAATATCAATCCATGAAATATAACAACCACCTTTTCAAAATCTTGAGAGACTTTTGCAACCGGTTGCGTTTACTTCCGGCAAAACTCTGCCTTGTGTTTTTCGTGCCTCTGCTTTTCCTGGCTCCATCCCCTTCTCTAGCCCGAAAGCAGGTAGTGAAATCCGCAACCGAAATCGGCTATCCCCCCTTTTCTTATGTTGACCAGCAGGGAAATGCCACCGGGTTTTCCGTTGAAATTTTAAGAGCTTCTTTAAAATCTGTACACCGGGAAGTGGAATTCAAAACATCCACCTGGTCCCGGGTAAAAAAATGGCTCCAGGAAGGAAAAATCCAAGTCCTGCCCCTGGTGGGCAAAAACTCCGAACGGGAAAAATATTTCGATTTTACTTTTCCCTACATGACCTTACACGCAGCTCTGGTTGTCCACAAAGACAACAATACAATCAAATCATGGCACAACCTGGAGAATAAAGTTGTGGGAGTCATGAAAAACGACAATACCGAAGAATTTCTCCTGAGCAAGCCCAGGAAATTTTCCATCAAAAGCTATCCCACCTTTGTTGATGCTCTGCGAGATCTTGCCGCCAAAAAGATCAATGCTGTTCTCATCCAGCGCCTGGTAAGTCTCCGTCTCTTCAGACGTCATCAGATCAAAAACCTTAAATTCCTGCCCCAGGCAATCAACTTCAAACAATCATTTTGCTTTGCCGTAAAAAAAGGCAATCAAGAATTATTGGGACTGCTCAACGAAGGTCTTGCCATTATCATGGCAGACGGCACCTATCGACGTCTGCACACCAAATGGTTTTCAAACCTGCAACTGCGCACAAACAACAAAATCATCGTAGGCGGAGACAACAACTTCCCCCCCTTTGAATATCTTGACAAAAATGGGCGACCGGCGGGCTACAACGTTGAACTCAGCAGAGCCATTGCCAAAATAATGGGTGTGGAGATCACCATTAAACTGGCTCATTGGAACAGAATCAAAAAACTACTATTCACCGGAGAAGTCGATATCCTCCAGGGAATGTTTTATTCCCTGGAGCGGGATCTGATTTTTGATTTTTCCCGCTCCCATACCATAGCTCACTACATAAGCGTTGTCCGCAAAGATGACGGCAATCCTCCCCAAACTCTTGACCGCCTGGCTCAATACAAAATTCTGGTTCAAAACAAGGACATTATTCACGATTATCTGCTGGAACACGGGATTAAAAATACCCAGTTGGTTCTGACAGAAAATCAGATGGAGGCTTTGGAAAAATTACAAAAGGGTCAGGCCGATTGTGCCCTTGTTTCCCAAGCTACCCTCAATTTTTACCTCAACCAAAACCAGAATGCAGATCTTGTGGGCTCAAACACTCCCTTCCTCTCTCCACAGTATTGTTATTCATCTTTGGAAAACCGAGATGAATTAATCGCCAAATTCAATCAGGGTCTGGCAGTTCTTGAAAATTCAGGAGAATTGCGGAAACTCCAGGAAAAATGGTTCGGACTGCACCAACAGAAATCTTCATCCGTTTTCAAGCCTTTGCTTTATCTGGCCTGGATTTTCATTCCTCTGCTGTTAATCTTCTTAATTCTTTTACTCTGGTTTGCCTCCCTGCGGCGACAAGTTGCACTGAAAACCCGGCAATTGCAAAAAAGCACAGAATTACAGAGAGCTATTATCGCCTGTACGCCGGTAGCTTTTTACAGCACAGACACTCGCGGCCTGGTGATGTCCTGGAACTCCTCCACGGAAAAGCTTTTCGGTTACAAATCCCACGAGATAATTGGCAAGCCTCTTCCTGTGATTCCTCCCAATCAAAAACAGGAAATTGAAGTACTGAGAGAGAATCTCATGAAAAGTGGAGAATTTTCCGGAATTCAGACTACCAGGCAACACAAAAACGGCAAAATAATTCCCGTATACATCTCAATGGGGCCCATCTACGATGAAAATAAAAAGATCATCGGGATCATGTCATCTACCAAAGACATCAGTGACAAAATCAAGACTCATAAAGAAAGGCAAAAATTACAGGCTCAATTGCTCCAGGCTCAAAAAATGGAAGCCATCGGACAACTTGCCGGTGGAGTTGCCCATGATTACAACAATATGCTCAGTGTGATCATCGGCTATACTGAGCTTTCCCTTGAAGATCTCCCAGAAGACAATCCTCTGTATGACAATCTCAAGGAAATACTCACGGCTTCGCGAAGATCTGGCCGTATCACCAAACAGCTGCTTGCTTTCGCCCGAAAACAGACCATCAATCCCAAAACTCTCGATCTCAATGAGGTAGTTGCAGGAATGCTCAAAATGTTAAGTCGACTTATCGGCGAAGACATCAGAATTATCTGGCAACCGGGTTCTGATCTGGGCAAGGTCAAAATCGACCCCATGCAGGTTGATCAAATCCTGGCCAATCTTTGCATCAATGCCAGAGATGCCATTTCGGGAGTTGGTGAAATAGCCATTACAACAAGCAATGTTGAACTTGATGAAACTTTTTGTCTGCAACACAACGAAGTAATCCCGGGCCATTATGTCAAACTGGTTGTTCAAGACAACGGCAGCGGAATGGACAAGGAAACAAAGTCCAATATTTTCCTGCCTTTTTACACCACCAAAGAACTCAACAAAGGAACCGGACTCGGACTCTCAACTGTTTACGGCATTGTTAAACAAAATAACGGCTATATTTATGTTGCAAGTGAACCTGGTCAGGGAACAACCTTCAAAATTTACCTGCCCCACTCCCATAATGCCAAAACAGAAAGTATTTCTTCCCCAACTATCAAAGTGGCATCGGGAAATAAAGAAACAATACTGCTGGTAGAAGACGAGCCCTCCATTCTGAAAATGACCCAGAGAATGCTGGAAAAACTCAACTACCAGGTTCTTCCTGCCTCCACCCCTGAACAAGCTCTCAGTCTTGCCAGAGATAACAAAGCAAGTATCATTCTCATGGTTACAGATGTGATTATGCCCTTCATGAACGGCTATGAACTATCACTAAAAATAAAAGAAATAGTTGCTAATCTGGAAGTTCTCTATTTTTCTGGATATTCTGCCAATGTCATAGCTGAACAGGGCTTGCTCAAGAAAAATGTCAACTTTATGGAAAAACCCTTCACCATCAAAACGCTGGCTGAAAAAGTCAAAAAATCCCTGCACCAAAAATAATCTTCTCAATCAAATAAATTTGCCCCCTCTGGAGATCTTTTATATGGACGACCAACCCAGTAAAATCGAACAAAACATTCCGGATTTTAACAGCCAGAATGCCAGTCTTTCTTTTCTGGCTAAAATTTCAAAGTTCTACAAAAGAACCCAGATAACTATTTTTTTCTTTGTTCTTTTTCCATCTATTCTGACCGCAGCTGTTGGCATCACCGGGCTTGCTCTCTATCAAGGTTTTAAAGACATACTCTTCGGTATCCTGACTATAGTTTTTGCAGTGGCAGTACTCGCCGGAACCATCGTTACCATCTATCTCACCAGAAAAGTATCGAATATCAGCCATCGCCAGACCCTTTTTCTGGCTAATGTTTCCCACGAACTGCGTTCTCCCCTCACTGCCATCAAACTTCATACAGAAACACTGCTCAAAAGACCGGAAATGGATCCCCATGACAATTTAAATTTTATTATGGAAGCAACCACCCGATTGGAAAATCTTGTTCAGCAGATTCTGCAATGGAAAATTATTACCAGTAAAAACAAGATCATAGAGACAGAAAAAATAAAAGCCAATGAACCATTAATAATCGCACTTGATAATTTCAAAAGATCGCATCTTAAAAACCAACTGAATCTGTTCATAGATCTCTGTGATTCAGCCCCGACAATGGATCTGGATTTAAAATCAATGTCCATAGCAATTTATAACCTGATCGACAATGCTTATAAATATTCTGAGAAAGGTAAAAAAATCATTGTCAGATCATCTTTGCACAAGGACAGCAAGGGCAACAACCTTTATTTTGAATATGAAATTATTGATCAGGGGATTGGGATCTCCAAAGATGAAAGAGAAATTATTTTCAAGGAATTCTACCGTTCCAAAAATGATCTGTTGGGAGAAGCAGGAATTGGTCTCGGACTGGGTATCGTCCAGGAAATTGTCAAATCCCATCATGGTATAGTCAATATTGAAAGTTCTTCGGACCAAGGTAGTACTTTTTCAATAAAGATTCCCTGCCAGACTGATTAAAACCTTTTACTCAGCCAATAACCCCATTCTCGGATGGAAATTATTTAAAATGAATGGTAGATGATAATTGTAGTTGTAAGAAAAATAGCAAATCCGGCAGGGGGAAGAGCAAACAAATAATATTTCTTTCTTTTTACCGTAAAAAACAGGGCCAGCACTGCCGATGCTATGAAAAGAATGGAAAACAGATTAAAAACAAGACCCGGGGGCTTGTACTCAAGAATTAAAAAGGGAATCGGCATCAACACATAAGCACATATGATAAAAATAAAGGGAAGCATGGTAATTCAGCTTTGCAAGTTGGAGGTTAACGGGAACTAACTAACTAACTAACTGTGGTTCCTGGATCGAGTTTCATCTGGGGGTTTTCCAATGCTACAGGCCCTAATAAAGCCAATTCTCCTTTGGCATTTTCGGCTGCGAGCAACATTGCTTCACTGGTGCCAAAGCGCATCTTTCTGGGTTTGAGGTTGGCAACAATCATTACCTTCTTGCCAATAAGATCTTCCGCCCTGAAACTTTTCTTGATTCCAGCTATGACCTGTCGTTTTTCAAGACCGAGATCAACAACCAGCATCAGTAACTTATCGGCTTTCTTGACAGGATCTGCAGAAATTATTCTGCCTATGCGCAAATCAAGCTTGAGAAAGTCCTCAAACTCTATCATCTTTTTGAACTCTGGAACTTCTGGTGGCAACTGCTTTTCCTGGGCAGCTGCTTCTTCTTTTGTTTCCTGGATCATGGCCTCAACCTTTTTTTCATCGACTCTCTGGGCCAGATGGGTGAATTTATTAATTTTACGCGGCCCCAGTTTGAAATCAAGATCCTGCCAATCCCAGACCTTTTCTGCATTCAGCAGTTTTTCGATTTTACTCTTCATTTCAGGCAAAACCGGTCCTAGCAGAATGGAGATTCCCTTAACTATTCCCAGAGCGCCGGAAATAACAGCTCTTGCTTCATCAGGTTGGGTTTTGGCAATTTTAAAGGGAGCGGTATCCTGCAGATATTTATTGGTTGTATCGGCCAGTTTTACGATCAACTTGAGAGCCCTGCTGAATTCAAAATTGCGATAGGCGTTTTCAATTGCTTCAACCGAGGCTTGGCCTTGGGCTACTACAGGTTCGATTGAAACTGCAGGTTCGCTGACTTCAGAATCAAGTCTTTTGGAGAGGAGCCCTGTAGTTCTGGAAACCAGATTGACAATTTTATTGACCAGATCCGAATTAACCCTGAAGCGAAAATCTTCGAGATTAAGATCGATATCATCCATTGAAGCTGTAAGTTTGCCTGCATAATAAAAGCGAAGATACTGGGGATCAAGGTGATTGAGATAGGTTGCAGCTTTGACGGAAGTGCCTCTGGATTTACTCATCTTCTCACCGTTTACGGTAAGGAAACCATGAATCTGTACCCTGGACGGCTCCTTGTAACCACCATAATGAAGCATGGCCGGCCAGAACAAGGTATGGAAATAAGTTATATCCTTGCCGATTACATGAATGATTTTGCTGTCAGTTCCGGGTTTCCACCAGGAATCAAAATCAAGCCCCTGTTCATCACAATATTTTTGAGTTGTACCTATATAACCTACCGGAGCATCCATCCAGACATAGAAGAATTTTTCTTCTTCTCCCGGAATTTTAAAACCGAAATAAGGTTTGTCCCTGGATATATCCCAATTCCTCAATTCCTGATCCAGAAAATTGCTTTTGAGCCATTGCTTTACGTTGGGTTCAAGATTTCCCTCTTTATTAATCCATTCCTCTATGGCGGGACGCGCTTTTTCCAGTTTTACAAAATAATGTCTGGATGTTTTGCGTACGGGTTCATTACCACAAATGGAACAGGCAGGGTTTAAAATATCAGTAGGATTATAAGTGGCTCCACACTTTTCACAGGAATCACCATATTGATCATCGGCTTTGCATTTAGGACAGACACCTCTGACAAAACGATCAGGAAGAAAACGTTTGTCGTGGGGACAGTAATATTGTTCCACTTCTTCTGTAAAGATAAACTCCTGTTTTTTTAGATTTTCAAAAATATTGACGGCATGTTTTCTGGTTTCAGGGGAATGGGTAGTATAAAAACGATCAAAGTCGATCTGAAAATTTTTAAAATCCCGATGGTGTTCCTGGTTGTATTTGGCAACCATTTCCTCAGGAGTCATTCCCTTCTTGGCAGCATTAATTTCAATGGGAGTTCCATGGGTATCAGAAGCACACATGTATATTGCATCATTCCCAGTGAGCTTGAGAAATCTCACAAAAATATCAGTCTGAATATATTCCACCAAGTGACCGATATGAATATCACCATTTGCATAGGGTAGTGCACTTGTAACCAAATATTTGCTCATCTTTATTCTCCATTGAGTTTCAACTGAAATTTCAAACCATCTCCGGAACTGTTAATCTTCGGGAACCGGCGGGATAATTTTGCTTTCCATCATTAATTTTACATTTTTCTGGGCTGAAGAGATAATCCTGTCAGCTGAGGCCTTCAGTTCTTCAACTTTGAGTTCTCTTCTGGCCAGACCGAACTCCACAGCTTTGCGTCCAACAGCAACAGCTACTTCCGTCATGACCTTTTCATCTTCCATAGTTGGTACAATAAAATCGGAAGATAGTCCAATTTCCTGTGCTCTTTGAGCAATGGCTCTGGCAGCAACCACACACATTTCATCTGTGATTGTGGTCGCCTGAACATCAAGGGCACCACGAAAAACACCAGGAAAAACAAGGGAATTGTTTAATTGATTGGCAAAATCTGAACGTCCGGTTGCCGTAATGGCGGCACCATTATCCCGTGCTTCCCAAGGCCAGATTTCCGGCACCGGATTAGCACAGGCAAATACAATACTGTCTTTTTTCATCTTTTGAACAAGTTCTGGAGGAACAATTCCCGGTCCAGGAGTAGACAGGGCGATTAGAATATCAGCATCCTCCACAGCAGCTTCCAATTGGCCTTTGAGTTTCCATTTATTGGAGATGCGAGCCCATTTTGCCTTCAGTTTGTTGTTGGAAGCAACCTTCCTCTGATCATGCAAAATTCCTTTGGAATCAACCAGTACAATATTTCCGGGAGGAACATCCAAGAGCATCAGCAATTCGGCTACTGCCAGATTAGAAGCACCTGCACCCTGCAAAACATATTTGGCCTCAGTCAGATCTCGTCCCACTAATTTAAAACTGTTGATCACTCCTGCCAGAATAATGGTGGCTGTTCCCTGACGATCATCGTGCCAGACCGGAATATCCAGTTCCTCTCTCAATATGTCCAGCAAGTCATAACATTTGGGAGATTCAATATCTTCCAGATTAATGCCGCCGAAATTGGGAGCCATTGCTTTAACCAGAGCAACCAGTTTCTGAAGATCATTTTCTTGGAGACACATGGGAACAGCATCAACTCCTCCCAAGTATTTAAAGATAAGACTTTTGCCTTCCATAACTGGCAGAGCAGCTTCCGGACCGATATTACCCAGTCCCAGAACTCTGGTTCCGTCTGAAACTACGGCAATGGAATTGCCTTTGTTGGTATAATCGAAAACTTTCTGCCTATCAGCCTCAATCAAACGACAGGGTCTGGCAACACCGGGAGTATACCAATAAGAAAAATCATCGAGGGAACGCACCGGTGCTTTGGGTACTACCTGGATTTTTCCCTTATAAAAACGATGGAGTTTTTCTGAGATCTCGTAGGGTTTATTGGCTTCTTCCAACCTGTTTCCATTGTTATTTTCATTGTTTTTCATAATCAACCTTTCCCATTTTAATTTATTTCTCAGCTACTCTGAGGGCAAAGATCTTGGAATTTTTATGAACCCCATAAATAAGCCCTTTTTTGGCTTTGCCGGGAGTGAGAAACACTGCCCGGTAAGTGTAGGTATCTTCTTTTCCCTCATTCCTGAAAATAGGTGTCTGCAAACCATTAAAAGCATCAAGGAAGAGAAGTGGATGTTCATTCTTTTTAACTCGGGAAGAAAGAACATATAATCCATTCTCATCGTAAGCAGGTGGATTTTCAGTAAAAACTCCGCAGGAAGTCCAAGCTTCCTTGCCGTCTTTGAGATTTCTGGCGGTAATACAATCAAATCCTGCTGGCAAGATTACGATATTTTCTGTTTCAAAAATCCAGAAAAAATCGGTAAGTATAGACAAAGATGTTTTCCATTTGAGGGAAATTTCATTATCATGGTAATGGTACATTTTGAGAAAATAACCGAAATCACCCTTGGAAACTGTATAAATATAGTTTTTTTCTTTGGAAACAGCTATATGATAAAGTTTTTCTTCTTTTGGAAATGTATAGAGTTTCTCTGTTTTTATCTGATAAAATTGCAAATTACCCTTTTTATCCAGCAGAACAAGATCTTCAGGAAGACCTAGTATTTTCAGCGGTTTAACTGCAAACTTTTTTTCTTCCAGAATTTTACCCGTAAAAGGATCGAGTTTCTTCAAGGTCCCAAAACAAATTCCCCAGAGCTCTTTTCCTGTTTTGACCAGATGGCTGCAATTGGGCAGGTTCCAGATATCCTCTCCAGTTTTCATATTCTGGCCTCTGAACAAATTCCCCAATACCCAGGAAATAAGAGCAATTTTTAATTTTTTACCATTTCTTTTTACAAAAAACTCAGATTTGGTTGTATAAGGATGGTATTTGCTTGACATCACTGGACGCAATGCCTTGCGCCATCTCATTCTGCCGGCAGTGGATGCAAAAAGAACAGCTTTTTCGGGATTAAAAACTTTGCCTCTGTTATAGATGCCTTGAAAAATCAAAATGGAGTTTCTGAAAATAAATTTAGGAAATATATTATATTTGAAACCTTGAGATTCCCAAGCTATAAAAGGCGATCCTTCCCAGTTTCTTGCTTTTTTTTCAGGATTTGTCCTGGTCCTGTTGATAACTTCCTTGTCACAAGCTGCCCCTGCAAAATTCAGCAGTAAAAACATGAAAAGAGCCAAGCTCTTTTCATGTTTAGAATGGAATATCATCATCCTCATAATTATCAGGACCGGGAGCAGGGCCTTCGGGTCTGACACTTCCATCTTGGTATGATTTGCTCACAGAAGGTGGAGGATCAAGAAACAGAACACTACGGGCTACAATTTCTGTTGTGTATTTATCAACATTATTCTTGTCAGTCCACTTGCGAGTCTGCAATTTTCCTTCTATATAAACTTTAGAACCTTTGGAAAGATGATCTTTTACATTGATGGCAGTTTTGCCCCAAGCAACAATCCGATGCCATTCAGTTCTCTGTTCGCGATTGCCGTCCTGACCCCTCCAGCTTTCTGTGGTAGCTATGGAAAAATCCACAACATCCTTGTTGTTGCTGGTAACTCTGTGAACAGGATCTTTTCCCAAGTTTCCGATTAACATTACTTTATTCAGACCATCAGCCATAAATACCTCCTCTGCACTCTGATTAAGACTGTATTCAACACCAGAGTCGTTGATAAATCCCGAATTTTGGAACTTGCCTGCATGAAGCTTAAATAATTCCCTTTGAAATGGCTAACAAAAGCGGAGACAAAAAGATAAAATTTTGCTACGCCATTAAAATGTTTGGAAGCCAACCCAACTTGAACACAAATATGCATCTGACAAATTCAGGTTCATTTAAATTAATAAAAACGATTAAGATATTCAACCTTAATCCCAAATTTTATTTTGCTACTCTTATTTTCGAATAAATTAAGATAAAAATTTACTTTTTTTTTATTTTTTTTTATTTTTTTAAAGCAGTAATTTTTCTAAGATTAGCAATCAAACAAAATAATTAAATTTACATAATCTATTATATTATTTAAATTCAAAAACTTATTTACATTTAAC
>JAQICJ010000048.1 GCA_027858615.1 Deltaproteobacteria bacterium | reverse complement strand
GGTTTGAGTACTTGTCTCGAATATGTCGGTGATACTTCGGCTTGTGAGAAGCAAGGTTGTACAAGTTCGGTGGTGTGGAAATATGTTACTTACGATGCTTCCTGTGTTGGTTATACCCCTGTTTCTGATTGTGCTCCAAAGATAAAAGAATGTTTTGGCAATATGGCAGATGCTTATACAATTCAGATTGATGGTGAAACTTATTATATGACTACCAGAAAAGCTTGCAGTTTTTACCAGGAAGAAGACGAAATCTGGGGCGATGGTTTTCTTAGATATTGTCATCCCCACAGTGGAATTTGCGATACCCTGAATACTGAAGAAGAATGTTTGGCTGCTCATTGCCTTTGGGTAGAAGACGGCCAACAGGTAACCGTAGATGGAACCCAATGTCCCCAATGGACTGGAACCACCTCCGCTCATTGTCTGAATATGCCCCAATATACCAGTGGTACAGAATTGATTTACAAAGAAAACGCAGATGCCTGGGATCTTATCTATTTAGGAGGTGAAACCACTGTTACTTCAATAGAGCAAATCTTGTTTTATTTTGAAACCAATGAATATGAATTTCTTTATGAGCCGGACAATATGTACTACTTCAATAACACCAGTCCCTGGCAAAGCTGCGCAGCTACCCAGGATGCCACTCCGTTTTTCTGCAATTGCCCCCAACCGACCAAATGAAAAATAGTTCATAGCTAGTTCCCGCACCAGAAGTGGTGTTATTGACTGAATGAGAAGTGGGGTTTATTGGCTGGGGAAGAAGTTTGCCTCATGGGAACTAATTAGTCAGGAATAATTCTGGTGCCTGAATTTATTCCCTGGAGAAGTTCTTCCAGAGAGCTGGGATTGTTGCCGTCGATTATATATGATTCAATTCCTGCTGCAGCAGCTTGAATCAGACTGTCCATCTTTCCGATCATGCCGCCGGTTACATCAGGGAGGGTATCGTTTCCTGTTTTCAGTTGCTCGATGGCTGGTTGACGTAAACCAGGCCATTGGAAGGTTTTGATTTCCTTGATTATCTTTTTTTGTTGTTTCTGTTTCAGATAGAAACCGGGAGCATCTGTAAGATGAATAATTTGAGGAAAACCGAGTTCCTTAGCGAGCATCAGACAGATGGTGTCACCTGAAAGAATCTCTATTTTTCCAGCAAAATTGAAAAAAGGAGTTCCATAAAGTACAGGGATGAAATTGTTATTAAATAGAAATTCCACAGGAGCAGGATTTAAAATCAGGTTTTGACCTGACTTTCTGAAGATGGCTGAAGGCTGTACAGGGTAGGCTGGCAGTTTGTTTTCCTGAAATATATTGCAAAGTTGTGAGTTGAGTTGATATTGAAAAGTTTGGACTTTGCTCCATAAAACTCTTGTTTCAAGGGTGAGTTCACGCTTGAGCAGATTATGCCTGGATACCGGTTGATGACCATAGGAACCGGCTCCATGAACCAGGATGAATTTGCGTTTTGTTTCTCTCAGTTTTTTTGCAAGATTGGTTATGGCCTGAGAATTGACTCGGGGTTGGGGATTGTCTTTGCAGGTTATGACTGAACCTCCAAGTTTTATGATAAAATCATCCCCAGGTTCAGTTTTGGGTTGAAAATGATAATCGGATTCGACAGGGGAAAAATTAATACTTTGTTGTTCAAGGGCAAGTTGGTCAATTTTTGCAAGCAGCTTGATGGGTATATTGTCCAGATGAGGAATCTCCGCCAGAATAGATCCAGTTGCCAGCACAGAATCACAGTTTTCAGTAATAAAAGCCAATGGAGCTTTTTTGTTTTCTGCCAGCCGCAAAATTGTCCATGAACCCACGGTGGAGCCGGTGGAGTTGGACAGGACAACTATTTTGTTTTGAAGTGATTTTCCTTTTTGAGGATGATTATCCTGAATTATTTTTCCTGTATCAGGATCAACTCCGCCATAAAAGGAAAGAGGAGCATGCAAAAACAATACTTTTCCTCTGCATTTTCCGGGATAGATTATTTTTCCTTTTAATTTCATTTTAACCTTAATTCCTTGCTGCTTGATTCCCATTTCAGAATGGGGTTATTAGGCGAGTACAGACAACGGGAACTATTTATAACGGGGGACTACTTAAGATTCAAGCATTCATCTTCCGGGAGCAGAACTGTTTTAATGCCTCTGTTCATCAGGTAAAAACAGGCTTTTACCGAATTGGTGGCTACTGTTCTGATGGCAGGAAGAAGATAGGAAACAGCTATACAGGAGCCACCGAAATAGGTAAGGCCTGAAGAAGATGGAATTTCTCCGAGCAGATTCTGGTGAGGTCCACCGATTCCGGTTTTTATATTCTGAGCATTAAACTTGTTGAAAACTTCGTCAAGTTTGGCAATAGAATAATGGGGACATCCCAGATAAACAAAATCAATTTCATCTTTGGTTTGTGGCTGGTAACTGATTTGCCGCTGTATTATTTCCAAATCCTCAATTGTGCAATTCACTGAATTTTCAGGTTCAGGAAAAATATCAGCTTCAGGTGTAGTTTGGGAAATATGGAAGAGGGGGGCGCCTCCCCATGTTATCAGTGCCGCTCCCAAGCTTTGTAAATCTTCTTCAGTTGGAGAAGAGGATGATTCAGGAAAGAAAAGAGGAATGGTATTTTTGTGGTTGATCCCGGTCCAGCAGCCTAGTAATCCCCATTCCAATGAATTTGCCGGAGTTTTTTCGAGTATTATTTTTACTTGAGGTCGGCGATTGTCTGTAAGATGAAGCCCATATTCGGGAGTAAACCCGGTTAGAGCAGCAGCTAGAGCCGAAGGTCCACCTTCCCGGTTGGTTCTTGCTCCCAGCACAGAATTTGCATAAACCACAGCTGAAGATTCTGCCCAAGCAATATGCTGAGAATATTCAGGTTTATTGCCGTAAAAATATGGAGCACAGGTGAGAGAAGTTTGTACACCCATCTCCGAATAAAGTTTGATGATTTCGTTTTGTCCCCTGATTTCTTCATCCAAGTGGAGTTTTTGCAAAAAAGGTTCATAGCAGGCGGGATTGAGAGTTGTTGGTACTCTGACTTGAGGGGATGCCAGACTTTTCAGAAATTCAATTCCCATTTTCCCAATATTTTTGTAGGAGACTCCGGAAATTTGGACTGAATTGACAGGAATCAGTCTTCTGGATTTATAAACTCTGGCCAGTCCATTGATTAATTGAAATGCTTTTTTATATCCGGGTCCAAGTTTGCCGGAGGCCATTTCCTGTAAAAGAGGAGTCAGCGCAAAGTTGCTGTCTTTTGTAGCTTTGTTCATATCAGTTTTTTGAAGTTTGCAGGATTTTGGTCTGGTGGAATGGTTGCATTGCAGACCCATTTGCAGGTAATGCTGTTTTTGCTGCTGGGGTCCAAGCTGGATCCCGTTTCACCCGGGTAGAGATGCAGATCTTTGTCAGGTTGAAATCTTGTTGCCAGGGCCCATTCCACTTCTTGAAGATTATTTGGATCAATGTCCTCGTTCACGATAATGACTCTTTTCAGAGACTTGTGAGTGTTGAGTGCTGTTTGTCCGATTTGCCGGATTGAGGATTTGGGATTACATGAAACCACACAGTGGAGCCAACCGCTGCCCCCCGGAGTGAGTGAAACTCCCCGGAGATGATTAACCAGAGGTTTGATGGCTTTTCTTAGTGCCAGCAAGCGAGGAAAACCCATAAGCAGTGCGTGTTCTGATTCTGAAGGAAGAATCATCGGCAAAATGGGATTGAAGCGAGCGTAAATAGTATTGACTTCAAAAACAGGTTGTTCCCTAACCTTGTCTCTGGTACCCGTAAGATCGACAAAGGGACCTTCAGGGGCCAATTCTCCGGTGAATTTACCTTGAACTATAATGTTGACTGATGCCGGAATCAGCAAGGGATCAAGATGAAAAACTTCCAGCGGTTTGTTGTTCATGCCACCAAGGCGTTGCAGATCTGTACCATTTTCTCTGAAAGGGTAGGCGGCTGCCAAAGAAACCAGAGGGGAAGCTCCAAAAACAATAGCTGTTTTCAATTTGCCGCCGTTTTTTTGCAGCAATTTGTAGAGATGACGCTTTACCACTCTGATAACAACTTTGTTTTTGCTTATTTTTTGAACCCGGTGATAAGAAAGGTTCATTTTTTCCCCGTTTTCAACCGGTGCAATGATGATACTTGAAGTGTAATAGTTGTTAAGTGGAAGACCAGGGAGGGAAAAAGCAGGAAGTTGCTCCAGTGATTCCAGAGGCTGGAAAGTCTTGTCTTGAAAGGGAATTACAGCAGGTGAAATTTCTTTGGTTGAACCAAACAGATCTCCAAGATCTTTTTTAAACCAGTTTTCCAGATAGGACAATTTGCTGTAAATATTTGCAACTATTTTGATTTTCTGATTGGGAGTTGAACTTGCAAAAGGGGAATTATTTTCCAGAAGAAGTTTGCCCCATTGGGAGGGTGATGCAGCAGAGGGCAATTGTTTGAGTTCAAGTGATTCAAGGTAGGAATTCAAAGGTGAGTTATTCATCTTTGCTTCGTTTTTCCTTGAAATCCATTAATTCATCGACTTTTTTCTGAATATCTTGATATTTTTGCAGGAAATCGAAATGTTTGGCTCTGAAGGAGGCCATATGGTGTTTTTCTCTAATTTTTGCGACTTTTTTTCTTCTCATATTGCTAATCAGTTCAAAAAGTTCAGTAGAATTGGCAATTTCTTTGGTTTGTTCTTCTGTTTTCAGTTCGAGAAAGATGCCTTTTTTCTGACTGTATTTAAATACAAATACTTTGCGATTTTTATCGGATCCGAGGGTTGAAGAAACCATTGAACCCGGGAGATCAGGAAGATTATTTGCAATAAAGGCAAATTGGAATTCGTTGTTTATTCCATAGTCAAGGGCTTCACTGCCCCAGGTCAAATGTTTGATTTCCCAGCCTTCTTCGCTGGAAAGATTTTCCTTGAGTTGTTCATTGAATTGCTGATCTGAATCCACTACCAGGATATTGCACGGGGGCAGTTCATTTAGTGGTATTTGACCACTGTACTGGTTTTCATCTTCGGCATTCATTAGTTGTATGTAAATTGTAAGAGTAAGTTTGATAAAATCTTTCTGGAATTTTGCCATATCTTTTACCAGATGATCTCTCTGATCCTGATAACTGGTTTCTGATGCACTTTTAACTACCTGATTGACTATATAATGGAAGTGGTTTTTCTGATAAAGGATGAAATCCTGGCAACCCATGCGGAAGCCCTTGATGGCAGAAGGAAAATCTTTATG
>JAQICJ010000297.1 GCA_027858615.1 Deltaproteobacteria bacterium | reverse complement strand
CCTTCTGTTGCCTGAACATTTCCTCAATAAACTAAAAGCAGGTAAACTCCCTCCCTAGGAAACATGACCAGTCTATTCCCCCCCTGACGTTTTCTTTTTTTCAATCTCTGGATTTTCAGACCTCTTCTTAGAAATCTAGGGGCTGCTTGCTACTCTCGCCCCGTGAAAATGAACCATCCCATATGTACCTGCCGGAAATACAACTTCACGGTCGCCTCTTTTCCACAACTTGTATTTATCCTCATATTGATCTCGAAAATTCTTGTATCGGCTTTTCTCGCTTATCAGAACTTTTCTGCTTTTTCCCGAAACCTTCGGGTTCAAATCACTGCTTTCCGTTTCTCCTCGTGGACTGGAAAAAGGAGGAACCGCTTTCAATTTTCTGCGACCCATAAAACGTGCAGCACCAACCTTTGCAATCAATCTGTTTTCCTCCTGTCTCACCTTTTTCTGTAAATCTTTGACAAATTCCCCCTTCCCTTTTTCCTTCTGACAAAATGCCGGTATTTTAAGGCTGAGTTTTACCTTCGCTGGCATCCGTCCTTCTTTGGAAAAATATCCTGCCGGTCTGCGGATCATTTTTGTTTTTCCTTTCAAATCACCTGGCCTGGATTTTGCCCCAGGATAAGCTTCAAGATGGGAAACCAGAAAAGCAGAAGCAGGATTGAGATAAATATATTCAAAAGTTTTCACAATAGTTTCCATATGTTCAGGTATACGAACTGTTCCTGGATCAGATGAATTCCAGAAATTTTCTTTTCTCCCCAGTTTTACATTCATACACTTGGCAATGTTGCGGTTGAGATCGGCCAGAAAAGCAGGATAGCGCCCCTGAGTATCCGTAACAAGTAGGTGATAGTGGTTGCTCATGAATATATAGGCATGAACCAGGATTTTGTGCTTTTGAGCTGCAGTGGCCAGACAATACTCGCAGATCTGCCTGGTTTCCTTATTGGGGGTCAGAAAGAATCTCCTTTCCGAAGTTCTTCTGGTCAGGTGCAGCAATTGGTTTTTGTACACTGGTATTGCTCTGGTTGTATAAGTATTTGTCCTCTGCTTATGCTTGGTTTTCTTTTTAAGAATCATAAAATATCTCCATAAAAAATAGAAAAAAGTTTTTTGACTATATTTTCGAAATTATTTTAAAAAAATTTACTTTTTTTTTACTTTTTTTTTCAAAAGTTCAAAAACAACAGATATTAAAAGAAAAATTCATAACCCCGTGAGGTGGTTTTTTTTAGAAAGAAGGGGGGAAATCATAACCCCGTTAGGTGGTTTTTTTTGAAAAAGGTGTTTTTTTTAGAAAGAAGGGGGAAAGTCATAACCCCGTTAGGTTTTTTTTCGTCTAAAAATGGGTGAACCAGAGGTAGCAGAATACTACTGGTGAGGCGAAAAGGAGGGCGTCTATTCGATCAAGAATACCGCCGTGTCCGGGTATGATATTCCCTGAATCCTTGATTTTGAAGGAGCGTTTAAGCATGGATTCACTCAGATCACCCAATTGTCCCATTATTCCGGCAAAAGCTGCCAAAATCAGCATTGTGACAAGAAAACTTCCCTTAATATAAAAGGTAGCCAGATAACCAGCGAGTAAAGAACCCAATATTCCTCCCAAAGCTCCTTCCCAAGTTTTGTTGGGACTGATCAGAGGAGAAAATTTGTGTTTACCAAATGCTTTTCCTACAAAATAAGCCAAAGTATCATTGAACCAAACCAAAGTCAGGGTAAAGATAATCCATTTTCCTCCCTGGGGAAAAATCTTAATTAAACCCAAAAAGGTCAATAACATGGCAACGGCAAAAATACCCATCAGAGCTCTGGCTGCATTATGGGCTGCTTTTTCAATTTTTCCGGGAAAAAACACAAGGGATGAAAGCACAAGTATGACTACCCAGGGAAAAAGCATGAGGCTGTATCTGAAAAACTTGATTGTGGAAAGCAACAGAATGGAAAATAAACCCCCTGCATTAACGGTTAAGACTTTTACATATATTTCATCAGTGTCGAAAACAATATTGGCATATTCCATCATAGCCAGCAAAGCAGCCATGATGATAAAGATCTTCCAACCTATGGAATTATCCCACAAAGCTAGACCTATTATTAACGGACCTGCAACTAGTGCTGTTAAAACTCTTTTAATCAAATTGGAACTCATTGTTTTTTGCCTTCGGTTCTGCCAAATCTGCGCTCCCTTTTGGAATATTCCTCCAAAGCTTTTTCAAACTCATCTTCGTTGAAATCAGGCCAGGCTGTTTGTGAAAAATAAAATTCCGCATAAGCCGCCTGCCAAAGCATGAAGTTGGATAGTCTCAATTCCCCTGAAGTTCTGATAATCAAGTCAAGAGGAGGCAAATGGCTGGTAAAAAGATGGGAGTTGATTGTTTCTTCATTTATCTGTTCGGGTTCTAATTTATGTTGTTTACATTTTGCTGCTATTTTTCGTACTGCGGTTACAATCTCTTGCTGGGAACCATAGGAAAGAGCAATACTAAAATCCATTCCCTGATTATTTTTTGACACTTCGGTCATATCAGAAATTAACTCCTGGATGTCAGGGGATAATTTATCAAGATTGCCTATCGCCGTAAATCTGATTCCATTATCAAGAATTTCCTTACGTTCAGCAATTATATATTTTTTGAGTAACTCCATCAGACCTTCAACTTCTTCTTCGGGACGATTCCAATTCTGCTCACTGAAGGCATACAAAGTCAGAGCTTTTATTCCTATCTTGCGCGCAAATGTAGTGATTTTGCGAACAACTTGGGCACCGTTTTTATGGCCAAAGAGTCTTTCTTTACCTTGTCTGTTTGCCCATCTGCCATTTCCATCCATTATAATGGCAACGTGTTTTGGTAGGTTCATTTTTTTCTCCATAATATTCATGCAATCAGTTTGAATAATCACAAAATATCGTAATCAATTCAAATTTTTCTATCTACGATCAATCTATGAATACTCCATCCGGTCTGCAACTTGCCGCTGTTTAAGATCGCCAGCAACACCTTCCTGGGAATCAATCGGGAATTAATGTTTACTATCTTTTTATTTTTTACAAGTTTTATTATCAGAGAATCAAGTAAAACTGCCAGATTATTCACGCCTTTATCTATTATTTTCAATTTTTCCGGTCCAATCCGCTCGAAGTCCACTGATTCACCCACTAAAACTGCATAGTTGTATCTGCCTGAAAATTCGGTGATCCCTTTCCTCATCTGGTAAATAAAAAACTCATGTTCCCCTGGTAGGCCATAGATAAACTTTTCAAGCACACTTCTATAAATACATTTGAATAATTTTAAACCTCCCAGTTCATCTATACTTATCATCGAGCTTCTTCTTTTTTTAAAAAATTCTGGAGGATATGGTTTTACTGTTTTAACAGAGATCTTGCCTTGTATTTCAATTAAAAAAGAAATTACTGCTTTCAGTTGTTTGTTGAAATTTTTCTTTAAATTAAAAGATATCCAATATTTAGTTCCTGCATGTACGGCTTTCACCTCTTGGAAATATGAAATACTCCGTAAACGTTGAGCTATAGTATCAAGGTCTTGTGATAAATTATCCCCTTTGCTGCTCGGTCTTAAATAGATACGGATCAAATTCTTTTGAATCTCATCCGCCTGTTTGGAATTATCTTTGCATCCACCCGACAAAAACGAAAAAAATAAAATTACAGTTATGATAAGGGAGAAGTGAGACATTGAAATTTGTTTGTTAGCCTGGTGCCAACCATGAGATATTTGGGAGAAAAACATAACCCCGTTAGGTTTTTTTAACTCTGTACCTTGAGATTTTTATTGGGAAAAACATAACCCCGTTAGGTTTTTTTAGAGATAAGCTTTGTAATCAATCTGGGGGAAAATGTTATCGACAGCTTCCACCTTGTTGAGCCAATCTTCGTCAATTTGTCCAGATTGTAGTTCGTTGTAGAATCTGGTGAATCTGCGCAGATGATTTACTGTGCGTTTTCGTGCATATTCAACCATGGTGTCACTTTTGATAATAAATGCCCAATCGGAAGATTGTGCCAGCAATAATTCTCTGGCCATCTGATCAAGCACTCGTTTGTAGAGATCGTAAGCATCGGGATATTTGTTGGCCATCTCGGTCATTCTGTCGGCAGCTTTGTGCAGATGTCTGTAAATCCAGCCATTGGAATCGGAAAGCCAGAATTCGTGATATCCCGCATTTCCCCAACTGGATTCTGCAGGGGAAGAAACCTGCTGCACAGGATTATTGGAAAGATAATCCCTCATATGAGTAAGCTCGTAAGTATTTTGATCATAAACCGATTTGCGGAAGAGGAATTCTATCCACTGGGGACCTTCAAACCACCAGTGACCAAAAAGTTCTGCATCATAAGGCGCCAAAATGAATGGTTCGCGATCCATCTTGTGGCTTAAAAACTCAATCTGCTTTTCCCGATTGTACATGAAATTGGCAGAATGCATGGCTGCTTTTTCCCTGGCCCAGTAAGGATCATATAATTCCTTGTGGCCGCCTTTTCCCGTGATGCGATGGTATTTGATGCCGGTGTTTTTTCTTTCCCCGTTGGGCTGAATATAAGGCTTGATATAATCGAGTTCCAGATCGTAACCAATATCTCGATAGAATTCTCTGTAATCGGGATCTCCGGGATAACCGGAATCCTTGCTCCACACCTGTACCGATGTTTCCAAATCCCTGCCAAAGGCGGCTACTCCACTGCCATTGCAGAAAAGCGGAGCATAATTCTGGTATTTGGGTCGAGGATGAGCAAAAAGAATGCCGTGAGTATCCACCACAAAATAGCGCAGTCCGTTCTTGGCAAGAATTTTGTCGAGTCCTTCATAAAAGGCACATTCGGGCAACCAGATTCCTTTGGGTTTAACACCGAGAAATTGTTCGTGAGTATCGACTGCTACTTTGATCTGAGCGTTGACTGCTTTGGGATTTCTTTTCATCAGGGGAAGATAACCATGGGTGGCACCGCAGGTAATGATGTCAAGGTTGCCGATTTCCATGAATTTTCTGAATTCAGAAATCAAATCGTGGTTGCAACCATTCCAAAATCCCCTTAATTCGTTGAAATGATCCAGATAATACTGAGCAAGGTAATTCAGATGCCCGTTGGTATTGGTTCTTTTGACTTCTTTTTCAGCCAATTCAACCAATTTGTTGAGATGACGGTCATATCTTTTTTGGAGAATATCGTCACCGAGCATGCAAAGCAAAGGGGGAGTCAGAGACATGGTGACTTTGAAGGGTACCCCATCATTTCTCATCCTGTTATAAGCAAGCAGCAAAGGAATATAGGTTTCAGTGATGGCTTCAAAAAGCCAGTCTTCTTCCAGAAAATTGCTGTATTCAGGATGTCTCACAAATGGCAGGTGGGCATGAAGCAAAAGAGCAAGATAACCTTTAGGCATATGATTTCTCCCTGTAAAAACACTGACCCTGATTCCGGCCAGAAACTTGATAACTGCTACTGGCTGTTTTGCATAAAGCAAAAAACGGGTTCTGAAATTGAACTTGAATTTTGGCAAATATCCAGATTAATTCTGCCAAACAGAATATATTTACCTGTTTTTAACTGAAAATACTGAAAAAATCCAGTAGATTTAAAAAGTAGAATAGACCCGGATCCGACAAATGCAAAAACTGCCGATTAAAACCGACAGTTATTGATTAAACGTTGAACTACCTGAAAAAACTAATCACTCAGCGTGATAGTCCATTCGTTTTTATGGCCGTTGTCGTCAAGAGTATATAGTTTGTGGGCAGGATGTTTCTCACCAAAAGGAACGGTAAAAATAAAAGAGCCGTCTTTTTGAACCGTAATTTTATCTTCATTGATGAACATTTCGGTTCCGGGACTGGTGATTCCTTTGAAAGTAACATTGTCGCTTTCCATGAACGGAATTTTGTTGACGACTTTTTCTCCCTCTTGAAAGGAAATATAGGATGAGACTGATGCCATTCCCGGGCTGGAAAGGTTGACCCGATCCGATTGCAATTCAAAAGGAGCCGGTGAACGTTCAGAACCTCGTTTGGGCAAATTGAACAAACCTTCACGGGAAGGAATGGAACTGCCCAGCCAATTGATCTCCTTGTCTTCTGCGAAAAGGGGAAGGGGTTTGTCAAAGGGCAAAGTGATGAACACATCGTGAACCCAGGATGATTGCTTGCCGGGAGGAGGTGAAGCAGGATTGGAAAATCCGATGGAATTCCAGCTACCGTCATCATGGAGATAACCTATTTCACTAATAAAACTTTTACCTTTTCCGGGTACGGGAATATACCACCAGCGGGCTGTTTCATTGAGAATGAACTGGTGAATCGACCAGCTGTTGCTACCATTGAATTCGATATTGGTGATATCGTGCAGCTTCATATAAATTTGGGCGCCATCGCTTTTACCCAGCTTTTGCCTGGTTTCATCGCAGATATCCCAATAACAGAACATCCATTGGGGATCTCTGGACATGAGATGGATCTCGTCATCACCGTAGCCAAGGGGCAAATCAGGCAGGTCCTCGTCGATTTCTCGCAGTTCAGCAGGTGAAAAAGCATTGCCGTTGGCAAAAACCGGAGTTTCCATGTATCGCATCGACTCAATTTGAGTTCTGGCTTTGGCTTCATTATCTATGGTATTTGCTGGTTCCTGATTGCCTACTTCGGATTTTTGGGAAGTTGAAGTTGACTTTTTGCTTTTTGGGGATGACTCGACCTTCTTCGATGACTCAACTTTCTTCCCGGATTTTTTACTGTCTTTGCTGTCTTTTATCTTGTTTACAGCTTTAATCAACCCGGTTCGCCGACGTTTGCGGGGAGGATTAATTTTGATTTTATTGATCAATTCCCGGGTTTTCTTCTGCAGGGCTTTGCCCCCTTCGTTGACAAAATCAAACAACTTCATAACCAGTTCTTTTTTTGTCAAACGAGAAAAACCTTTTACACCAAGTTTTTTTGCTATAACGAGAAGTTCACTCTTTTTCATTTTTGTTAAATCCTGTACTTTCATCTTTGCTCTCCATAAAAACTCTGAAACTTGACTTTACAGATATCCAACTGCTTTCGCCAATCTGGATCTCCAACCAAAATGGAAAATCAAAATAAATTTGTTTCAGTGAATTCTTGATTAAAAATAATTTTTACCTCATTTATCTTTTTAGTCAGCTTAATTTTTAAAAATTACCAATTTTTAACTTGAACCGGACTAAAAAACAAAAACCAACCTCGGGAAATAATAAGGAATATAAATAAAATTCCAGATTATCCTGTTTAAACTGAGGTATATATTGAGGTAATAATCAAAATATACTACATGTAAAGGGCTAAATTGTTTTTGTTTTGATTTTATCTCTTCACTTTGACTTGACACAAGTCAATCATCCTCTGAAACTAAACCTGATAATTGCTATGTCATTAATTACCTTCAATAAAGTAAATTTCTCCTTCGGCTCCAGAATCATCTTTGATCGCGTTTCCTTCCAAATCCAGGCAGGAAGCAAAATTGGGCTCATCGGCTCCAACGGAATGGGCAAAACCACTCTCTTCAAACTCATAACCGGAGAACTCAAAGAAGAAAAGGGAAACATCAACCGTCAGAATAATCTCAACATCGGCTATCTGCCTCAGGAATTCAATTTCCAAGGCAACGCCCCCATTCTGGATTTTGTCCTGGCTTCCACGGGAAACCGCAAAGAGCTTGAATCACAAATTTTCCGAGTTCAAAACCAGTTGTCCCAAGCTCAAAACCAGAGCGACAAAGAAAAATTCGGGGAAAAACTGGCAGAACTTTATGAAAAAAAGCTGTTGCTGGAAGAACGCTTTTCCTCCCACAAAGCTGAAAGTATTCTCCATGGCCTCGGATTCACCACAGCTCAATTTTCCCAGCCCCTTGATACCTTCAGCGGTGGCTGGCAAATGCGGGTTCTATTGGCTTCACTTCTTTTTTCAACCCCTGATCTTCTGCTGATGGATGAACCTACAAACCACTTGGATCTTCCTTCCCTCAACTGGGTTGATGAATATCTGGACAACTATTCCGGCGCTCTTTTGATCATCTCCCATGACAAAGAATTTCTCGATCGCAATGTCAATCGGATTTTCGCTTTGGAAAATGACGGTTTCAGAGAATACAAGGGCAATTACTCCTACTCTCGCGAACTGAGAAAAGAAGAGGAGATCATTCTTGAAAATCGCAAAAAAAATATGGAGCGCAAACAAAAACACCTGGAAAAATTCATAGAACGATTCAAAGCCCAGGCCAACAAGGCGCGCCAAGCAAAAAGTAAGGCAAAACTTCTCAGAAAAATGGAAGAAGTTGAAACTATCGACAGGGAAGAAAAGATCAATTTCACCCTGCCCGAGGTTGAACGCTCCGGAGCTCGCACCCTCCACTTCAAAAATCTCACCAAATCCTTTGGCAACAATGTCGTCTTTGAAGATGTCAGCCAGTTGATTCAGCGCGGCGATAAAATCGCCCTGGTGGGAACCAACGGCTCGGGAAAAACCACCCTGCTCAAAACCATCGCCGGAGAACTCGAGGCTGACCGAGGTCAGGTTGTTGCCGGTGCCAACGTAACTATTTCCTATTATGCTCAGCATCAGGCAGATCTGCTCAATCTCGACAACACTATCCTCGAAGAGATCAAACTGACGGCTCCCCGCCTCGGGGAAACTTCTATCAGAACCATGTTGGGAGCTTTCCTCTTTAAAAATGACGATGTCCACAAGAAAATCGGCGTTCTTTCCGGCGGTGAAAAAGCCAGGGTAGCTTTAGCCAGATTGCTGGTAGCCCCAGGAAACCTGCTGCTCATGGACGAGCCTACCAACCATCTTGATCTGGAATCCACGGAAATTCTGGCAGATGCCTTGGGCAACTTCGCCGGCACCATCCTCTTTGTCAGCCACAACCGCTCTTTTATCAACTCAATTTCCAACAAAATCTGGGAACTAGAAGACAGCCGCATCCGGGAATTTCCCGGCAACCTCAAAGATTATCTCTTCCACGTCAAAAACAACAGCCCTGATGAAGTAGATTCGGTGATGACCGGAGATAAAACCATCCAAAAAGCCGACTCCGATTCAGAAGATAACGATCGCCGCCTGACCAAAGCTGAAAGAAGAAGGAGAGAGGCGCAATACCGTAAAATTCTAAAAAAATATACCGGCGATATCCAAAAGAAAATTGCCAAACTGGAAAACAGAATTGAAACTCTCGAATCTGAAAATGAGCTCCTTGAAAAGAAAATTGCCGATCCGGATTTTTTCGGAAAACCTGAATATGTGGATTCGCTCAAGCAATTTGAACAAAACCGGAGCAAATTGGAAGAATTAATGGGCAGATGGACTTTCCAGAATGAAAAAATGGAAGAAAAGATGGAAGAAGTGGAAGAAAAAAGAAAAGAAATTATGGAACAAGACTAGAACTGAAGTGCTGGTTCCAGAACTATCCAGCCCTTAGAGCAGAAAATCGGCGGTAGAATGCGGCAAAACCAACTATGATGAACAAAACAAAGATTGACGGCAGGGAGGTATTCTTGCCGGCATAGTGGCAGGAACAATCGGGATCATCATTACCGGGGTCGGAGTTGTGAATAACAGGAAGATTGTTATCCCAATTTTGAATGCTGCAATAGTAATAACGGTTGCAGTCATCATCTTCGCAATCGGCCAGACCGTCGCCATCGTCGTCGGATCCGTTGTAGCAGATCTCGCCCTGAGGGGTAGGACAGCCAGCAAAGGAATGACAATCGGGATCGGCACAATCTACTCTGCCGTCACCGTCGTCATCGTAGCTGTTAATGCAATCTTCCACCATAATGGGGCAAAAACGGGAGGTGCGACAAACGGGATCATTGCAATCTATTTTGCCGTTACCGGTATCGTCTATACCGTTGTTGCAGATTTCCGAGTCAATACCGCAGGCACTGAAAGAAGCACAATCAATATCTTCACAATCGGCTTTCAAGTCGCCATCGTCATCTGTACCATTGTCACAGATTTCAATCCGGTTAAGACATTCATTGGTGAGAATACAATCGGCATCTTCGCAATCCACCAGACCATCGTCATCTTCATCATTACCATTGCTGCACTCTTCCACCGGTTCGTTGTTATTGCAGTCGAGACTTAGGGAAAAATCGGAATTGACGCTGTCGGCCGCATCCACAACCAGATACAGTTCGGAGTTGCTTTTTGTAAAAACAAGTTGCTCCACCTGACCGGCCGGATTGGTACTGCTGTCAGTACAACTTGAGGGATCACAAGCTCCTTCAAGCAGGTACATCTGCAGATCGGCTGAACCGGTGTCCATTCTGAGGGTAGCGATAATTTCGGCACCGGCAGATGTATTGACCCTGTAGACGAGTTCAGACCCGTCAGCGCCGCCACCGCAGCTGCCGTATGTAGAAAAAACGGTGTTGGTACCACCACTGTATTCGTTGAGAGAATCGCCGCAGCCTATGTTGATGATTTCATCACAGGCGGTGGTCTGACAATCAGGATGGGAATAGCAGTCAGTATCTTCGCAATCCACCAGACCGTCGCTGTCATCGTCGGTTCCGTTGGTACAAACTTCAGATATGGTACCAAGATAATCGTTGATGAAACTGGTGAAATAGTCCACTTTGGTACTAACCCCGAAATAAGCGCAATTGCCTGATTGATCCTGCAGAACCCAGGAGGAAACTCCGGCTACATATTCGGTGTTGTTGCGGGTGACAAAAGCCGGACCTCCGCTGTCTCCACTGCAGATCCCGCCATCATAGTCCATTTCAATCCCTAAAGTCCCGGGTGATAACTGCACGTAGCCCATTCCACTGACATTGTAATTACAGGCCGCAGAACCGCCGCAGATCACATCAGCCGGTTTGGTCATAGTAAGTTTGGTCCCGGAGCTGCCGGTTTCAGTGAGGCCGAAACCCACATATTGCAAGGGAGTGGTATCAACATCAGCATTGGTAAGACCAGCTGAAGCAGGAAGGGGCGGAATTGGGGTGATAGAAGATGGAGCCGCTGAAGACATTCTGATCAGTGCGATATCATTTGATATTGAGGTTTCAACAGTTGAATAATTGGGATGGCGTTCCACCTCGGAAACATTGCGCTGAGCGTAAAAACCACTCATGGAGTTACCGAAATAAACTGCCATTGCAGAGGGATCACCCACACAATGACCGGCTGTGAGAACAACATCCGAGGAAATCAGAGTTCCGGTACAAGCTCCATATCCCTGTCTGGTTTCATTGGTGATGTAAACTACGGCCTGATGAGCCTGGGAAGTATCGGGAGTGCCATATAATATATAGCTTTCCTGACTAAGTGGCCGGGCTTCATTTAAGTCAGCCTGATTGCAAGATACAAAAGTGAAAAGAACCAAAAAAACTGAAAAAAGAAATTTGTGCATGAGATTCACCTTAAACCGTAATTTAATAAACCACTGTCATATATTTACCATTGAAAGTCATCAATTTCTAATATTTTTTCAAAAAAATACATCTCCGGTGGAAAATTCAATCATCATTAAATACCAAAATGGGGGTTATTGGTTGAGTACAAGTTGCAAGTGGCCACTTGTAAATTGTACCGACTAACCTGCTATTCTCCCGGTTTTTCACTGAAAATCTCACCGGAACCAACTATGCGATTTCCTTGTTTGTGGCCGGTTCGATAATACTGGGAACTGACTCCGTCACAATCGAGATCACCTTGGGCCAAGGCCTTGAATCCGGGTTTCCCCTGGATGGTGGTTTTGACAAAACGATAGCGAAACAGATGGGGATCGACTATTTTGATGCCCAGTTGCTTCCAGGATTCATCATGCCATTCCAGCAGGGAGTAGGCGGTATAACCCTTGCCGTTGGGAATGCACTTTTGGGATTGACCTTTGCGGGTGCAGCATTTAACGGAAGGAGTAAGGGGAGAAGACTGAGGAAAAAGAGGCCGCTTGTTTTCATGTTTGAGGTTGTACTTGAGATTACGATCGGCAAAAACCGTGGCACTTTGGTGGATATTTTTGAGATAATGGGGAACTTCACTCAACCTGCCAGCTTGTTCATACTTGGAATAATAAAAATAGCCCAAAGCTCCTCCCGGAAGCAATACCAGAAGAAAAACAACTATTTCGGAGAGGGATATTTTTTTAAGCATATTCATGAAACAATCCTGAAAGCAACTTTGCCAAAATGAAAAGACGGGGTAGCCCAAGTCCAAGGAACAAAACCAATATAATCTTTTCGGAGCAATTTCTCAACCCGAATAAGGATAAGTTGAGACCGGCAAAAAAATAAGGATGTCCCGGGGAGATGAATTTTCATGTCAGGAGATGGGAAAAAGGGAAAGAGAGGGAGAGGGAAAATGAGGTGATAAGATTCAGATAAACTGATAAATAAACTAAATAGTTCAACACAACCTTAGAAAGTAGGCACGGCGTCTCCGGATTGTACTTCAGTACCTTTTACTTCGGTGTTGGTGGTGGCAATACCATGTCTGTAGTGATATCTCGTATTTCCATCACAACCTAAATCAGCCAATGCTACTGCATAAAAAGCTGCACCTACACCGGCAGTACCTTTATTTATAAATTGATACTGGAAACGATGGTTGTCTTCCATTTTGAATTTGAGAGCTTTCCATTCAGGTATTGCACCCCAATCTGTGGTTTCGGGATTATGAACCTGTCCGGTTAGAGTACAAGCGCTGACACCGGGAGTTGGTCCTACATCTGCTGGAAATGTCGGATCTTGTTTTACATTGCCTGAGTAATGGTTGGAACTATCTTTAAAATAGGTTACAGCTCCCATATACATGGATTTGAGGGAGGGACCGAATTCAGCTTCTTTGGCTGTTTCCATATAGTTCATGAAGGAGGGGATGGCGATGGCGGCCAGAATACCGATGATGGCGACAACGATCATAAGTTCGATGAGAGTAAAACCTTTTTGATTTTTCATAACGAGTTTCCTTTCTGAGTAAAACTCAAGGGTTAAAAAAGAGGGTTAATATGGTCTAAAAATCTTTTTTGAACATCAGTTGCCGGAATGTTTTTTCTGGACATCTGAAAGTTCAGAAGAAGTTATAAAGGTTGTATTGGTTCCCGGAGTTCCGTCGAGATCACATTGAGCCACCAGGTAAAACCAGGGTTTTTGTGGGGTTCCCGCGGAAAAAAGCTCGGATCCCCAAGTGCCCGAGGGAGCTGTGCCGGCTGAACCGGCCATGGTTACATAGCCGCAATAAACCTGATTGGTTTGGGGGCTGACTCCCAATTTATACCAATTGCTCGAAGTAGATGGATTCCAATCTTTCTTTTTGGGCTCACCGGAACCGAGAAGGACCGGATAAAGATCGGATTCGGAACTGCCGGTGGAAAGAAATTGTCCATACTCGGCCTTGTAGGCATATTGGGACTTTTTGATTTCAGCAAACATGGGAGCAACTTCACTGGTTTTGGCCGCCGCTTGCTGACTTGAATACTGCACAATGGCAATGGCCGCCAAAATACCGATGACGACAACTACCATCATCAGTTCTATCATTGTAAAGCCTTTATTATAATTCATAATCAAACTCCGCTCTTTAATGTATGCAACCATTGATCCAACACTCGTTTTTAACCAAAAAAACTATAAGTTCATGAAAAATATGGGGTTAAATAAAATACTTAAATAAAAAAAACTAAAAAAGTGACAATTTTTGTCAGAGAGCCCGCGCTAATTGTCAGATCGACCGGTCGAGATCGAGTTTGGACATGCGATAACGCAAAGATCTGAAGGAAATCCCCAGAATTTCGGCTGATTTGGTGCGATTCCACCCGGTTTTGTTGAGGGCTTCCAGGATATATTGTTTTTCCACTTCTTCCATCTTTTGGTCGAGGTCTATTCCTCCCTCCAATCGAGGCCGCTTTTCCTGCATCGGTTTCAGATCATTGGTGCTGATGTTGCTGTCAGTATCTAGAACCAGCGCCCTTTCCAGCAGATTCTCCAATTCTCTGATATTGCCTGAATAATCGTAATTCTGGAGAAATCTTTCGGAATTCTCGGAAAGATTTGGAACCGGCAGATTAGCTTCCTGGGCTAATTTGTGCAGCAGGTGGCGGGCGAGGGGAAGGATATCCTCGCGTCTTTCGTTCAAGGGAGGAATATGGATGTGGATAACATTGAGCCGATAATAAAGATCTTTTCTGAAATTACCCTTTTCGATTTCAGTTTGCAGATTGCGGTTGGTACTGGCAACAATACGGACATTTACCGGGATCTCATTGATACCGCCAACAGGCTTGATTTTTTTTTCCTGGAGAGACCTCAACAGTTTTACCTGAAGCATCTGGGGAAGTTCACCAATTTCGTCGAGGAGCAAAGTACCACCGTCGGCCGCTCGGAAAAGTCCGGGTTTTTTTTGTTCGGCTCCGGTGAAAGCCCCTTTTTCGTGGCCGAAAAGTTCACTTTCCAGCAGATTCTCGGGAATTGCCCCACAATTAACAGCCAGAAAAGATTGTTCAGAGCGTTTGCTCAACTGATGGATGGAATGAGCCACCAGCTCCTTGCCGGTTCCGCTTTCCCCAGTGATCAACACATTGGCGGAAGTGGGTGCCGTTTTGCGGATAAGATTGAAAATGCCTTGCATTTGCTTACTCTTACCCACCATTTTTCCCAGAAAATTCCTGGCACCCAATTCCCGTTTGAGGGAATAATTTTCCCGGCGCAGAATATTCTGTTCGATGGCTCGCAGCACCGCCAATTCGATCTCGGCCATTTTGAAGGGTTTTTGGATATAGTCAAAAGCACCCGCCCGCACCGCTTCCATAGCGGAATCAATAGTACCGTGAGCTGTTATCACCAGAACTTCAGTTTCAGGATTGAGAACTTTCACCTTTTTAAGCAGTTCCATTCCCCCGATACCTGGCATTTTAAGATCGGTGATTACAATGTCGAATTTGGCGGAGGCCAGAAACACCAGTGCTTCTTCTCCGCTGGGAGCCGCTGTAACCTGATGCCCCGCTCTTTTCATGGCTATGGACAACATGCGGCGTAAGGATGATTCGTCATCCACTATCAAGATGTCGGCTGTATAGGTATTCTCTTCCATAATTATTGGTCCCGCTCCTCGACTTTGAATAAAAATGAGAGGAGTTCAGAGAAAAGATTACCAGATAAACCAACAAAGACCAAATTTTATCATCGGCTTCAAGTAGATTCAGGAGGTTCTTCGGTTTTATCTTTGGCCATTTTTGCCAGAAAATCAGCCCAGGGTTTATTGATCTCCTTGGATATTTCTATCACTTCCCTGTATTTATTGTAGGCAGGAGAACCATATTCGGGTTTTGCTTCTTTCAGTTTTTTCTTGCTTGCCTGTCTTTGCTGGCGCACTTGGGGCAGGGAATTTTCATCAGCCGGAATAAAATTGATCTTCTTGAGCTTGATTCCCCTGATGGTTGAACGAAGATGAGTTTTTATTTCACTTCTGAAATATTGTGCTTCCTGCAGCCAGGAAGAATTGAGAGCTATTACCGTCAAAACCTGTTTTTCCAATTCCAGCGGCCAGGTGCCCTTGCCTATGTTGCCGGGAATATCCTGCCAAATCGACTGGGCCCGCACCAGCCAGAACATCTCTCTGACTCTTTCGTTTTGATTGAGCAGCTTGGAAACACTCCGGGTTATTGAAGTTACGTGGTTTTTTTTTCTCATGTTCTTTTGAACTTCTTGCGAATCTGGCTGTTGGACATGGTAAAAATGACCGGGCGACCGTGAGGACAATAACCACCGGTTTTAGTTTCCCTGATCTGATCGAGAAGCAAAAATGCTTCTTCTCTGGTGATTTTATCCCCACTTCTGATGGCGCTGTGACAAGCCATGGTTGCAACCAGAGAATTGGTCAAACCGCCTAAATCTTCTCCACTACCTCCACTTTCAAGTTCTTCTGCAATCTCAAAGATCATGTCTTTGAGATTAGGATTGTGCAAAATTGCAGGATAGCCCCTGACAAGCAAAGTACTGCTGCCAAAAACTTCGACCAGCAAGCCCATGCTTTTGAGGATTTCGAGCTTGTCCTCAATTAATTCGATCTTTTCGGCATCCAGCTCGATTGACTCGGGATATAACAAACGCTGGGAGTTGACCCCTTGGGTTTTGACCCGGGAGATAATGCGGGAGTAGACAATACGCTCGTGGGCCGCATGCATATCAATGAACAACAGTTCTTTGGCCTTGGAGAAGATCAAAAACAAACCGGCATGAACACCAAGATAGCGTTCTTGACGCCCCATATTGAGACTGGTCTGGCTGGACTGGGTTTTGGAGGAAGAAGTTGAATCCGGGTTTTCTTCTCGGGCAATCAACTTGTATTTTCTGCTCACCTTGGCTTGACCACTATGGGAACCGCTGCTGCTGTTTCGAACCTGGTGGGAGGAAGAAGTAAAATCTTTATGTTTTCCAAATCCGGCTTGACCCCGGGAACTGGTTTTGCCTTGGGAGCTGGCAAAAGAATTACGATTGCTGACTGATGATCCGGCTCGTGATGATCTGATGGCATCCATCACATTTTGCCGGTGTCGGGCTTTTTCCTCAGCCTTTTCACCTGTGGAACTTTTACCACCAGCAGCATAGCCCGAATTATCACGATGCCAATTGGCCTGGGCAATTCCTTCCACCACTGTTCTCCTGATGGTTCCGGCTATGAGGCGGTCATTCTGGAACTTAACTTCGGCTTTGCGAGGATGCACATTAACGTCAACCTGGCCAGGATTGATCTGAACAAACACCAGAGCAATGGGATAACGTCCCCGGTCGACCAGCGCGCCATAACCTCCCAGCACTGCTTTCAACATGGTTTTATTGTTGATGGCCCTGTGATTAACAAAAAAGTAAAGACCGGAACTTTCCCGCAAAGTAATTTCAGGAGGAGCAAGCAGCACTTTCACCTTGAGATCCGGTGAAAATTCGGTTTCATACTTGGTGAGAGTACTTCTCAAAGCTCCCTTGGCTCTTCTTTTCAGGGCTACTTTGGCTCTTTCCAGATAACTGCCGTGCCCGGGAAGATCAAAAATCAAACGGCCGTCTTTTTTGAAAACAAAATGAACCTCAGGATTGGCCAGGGAAAATTGCAGGATTGTATCCTGAATATGGGAAGTTTCCACAGGAATTGACTTGAGAAATTTAAGCCGAGCGGGAACATTATGGAACAAGCGGCTGATTTCGATACGGGTTCCTGCACTTTGCACGAAAGGTTCACTCTTTTTGACAACTCCACCATCAATGATCATCAGGTTGCCAAGCTCACTTCCCTTTTTCCTCGAAGCAATCCTCATGTGGGAAATACTGGCAACGGAAGGAACCGCCTCGCCCCTGAAACCGAAGGTTGATATTTTTTCAAGATCTTCCATGGAGTGTATCTTGCTGGTGGCATGCCTGATAATAGCCTGCCTCAGTTGATTTTCATCCATACCCCTGCCATCATCGCTGACAATAATTTTCTCGGTTCCACCCTTTTTAATTTCAACTTCAATCCTGCGGGCACCAGCATCAAGCGAATTTTCCACCAATTCCTTGATCACTGAAGCGGGACGCTCGATAACTTCCCCTGCAGCTATTTGATTGATTATATGTTCAGGTAGAAGTTTTATTTCATCTTCCATAATTATTTCTAATGGGGGTTGCAATACTTCCGGATGGAAATTCCAACAGGCAAATGGTCAACCTGCTGGGAAAACTGTTATGAGAATTTTGAGAATAAGCATGAAAAGAAGACCGGAAACAAGTAAAACTAATGCAGCTGCAAGAAAATCAGATTTTAATTTATTGTGCAGGATACGTGGAATACTGTTGAAAGAAAATTTGTCTTTGGTCATAATTGTGCCTGTCGCTTGCGAATATTAAAAAATACCTGTGATGTCTGATTCTGAAAATTCAACGCCGGGATTGTGGTTTTGAGCAGACGCAGCTTGTGCATAAACGCAAGCCCTCTACCCTGGTCTCAGTTGCAAAAAAACTGCAAACCGGTTTAAAAATACCAGAGTGGAAAACAAAACCAGACCTTGTTGATCAATTCAGAATATGATCCGGAAACCTGAAGGTGTTGCCAGTGGAGTTATTTTTTCTTTCTATTAAGAATATTGTAATTGTCCAGCAATTTCGGCAGGGATTTTTTCATGAGAGATTCTTTGTAGACATTATCTTTCAACATTCCCTTAAGCTCAACAATTTTATCCACCAGTTTTTCTTTGGAGCCGAATTCTTCTTTAATTCTGCTGCCGATCTTGTGAAGTCTCAATAACTTTTTGTTGGTACTTTTGGTCAAGTTGTACTCAAGTTCCTTTGCTTGTTCCTTGGTTTCCGAAATAAGTTCGATAACTTGTTCCATAAGTTTTTCCTTGGTACCGAATTTTTCTTTTACTATCTGCAGGGGAGTCTTTTTATTCATAATCTTCCTCTATTGGCAGTTCCTGACTCAGCCGGCAGCAAATAAACTGACCAGTTGCAACTGAAACAGGAACCGGTTGGTTCTGAAATTTCAAACCATGAGTTGAAACCCGAAAGTAATCGGATGGCAACCGGGATGAAATAAAATAAGGTTATTATTGTTTATTTTTTACTTCCTTATTTGCTGGAAGTTTTTTCATAATTGCACCGGCAGGTTTGGCTGTTTTAGCAACCGGTTGTATGGGTTTATCTCTGCCCGGTTGGGGTGAAGCAGAAGTTGTATCCTGCTGCCCGGAACTGTTTTCCAAGTCTTCATCCAACTTTGGAGGGCTGTTTATAGCAGAATTGTTTCTTCTGATCCAGTATCTATTTTTACGAAGATAGTTCTTTAATTGGGAAAGTAAATAGACAACTTGATATTTATCCAGAGAAAAAACAATTCTGACCAGAGAACCGCGACTCACTACCGCTTTTTCGGTATCACTATTGAAAGATTTGTTGATCCTCGGACCGAGCTTGTCCATGACCCGGGAAACACCAATTTTCAACAATTCTTTGGTGCGGACGGCTGTACTTGCATCCTGGAAGCGTACTCTGATTTGAACTTCAGCTTCCTTTTTGCTGTCAGTATTGATATAACCTGAATAATATTCAACTTTTTCAGCCACTCCCCGAACTACCTTGGGAAAACTAGATAACTTGGTCGGAACTGAAGTTCCTATAAACCAGAAAGTCGTATTATCGGGAATGTGCTTTTTCATGTGTTTGTAAGCATCATTGGTTTTAAAACCAGAACCGGAGCTTCCTTTTCTTGCCAGATTCAGAATATTGGCATTTACCGATGAAACCAGAACCTGTTCCTCCTGATATTTGATGGTTAATTTGTTTTTGTTGTTTTTTTCAAAAACCAGAGCAGGATCAGTCAGACGCTTTTTGATTACCTCAACTTTGTCAAAAATAGATGCAGTATCAAAATTTCCGGTAATAAAAACCTGCATAACATCAGGGATCTTTGAAGAATCATCAAAATTTACACCCCATTGAATGGTTTCTAGATCGGAGCCGGGATTGAGATTCAAAAGAGTCATTCCCACCTGTACCTTGAACCAGTTGGGGATGGTTTGAGTGAGCATTTTGAAAATTCCCAGCTCATCAAGGGCTTTTATGTTGATTCCTCCAACCAGGTTGGTTTGGGGGGGGAAATCTATCTGGTCAAATTTATTGTAGTTAAGTTTTACCCCGGTCAAAGCTGGAGGTTGAACCAGGGCAAATTTTTCTTCATTGGCATTCTTTTTTATTTCCTGACAGAGTTTATCTCTGCTTTTTTCCAAAGATTCAACACTGGTATCTCTTTTGCAGCTGAAAACAAGATTGAGGGCAAATAATATGAAGACAGACAAAATATAAGTACGCTTCATCAGAAAGCTCCTATTTGTTAAATTCAAACATGACAACCATTCGGTCCTGGTTTGGCTGAGAATGGCTGGGATCATCAAAACAGGCATTACCTGATTCCCGTTTCAAAATGGGAACTAGTTTTAAGTATCATTATTGAAAATTTATTCAACAAAATTCTGTGTAAGATCGATTAAAAATCAGAATATTGGACAGATACAACCTTATCAAGTAATATTCTCACCTCAAACAGTTTTTTTATCTTCAAAACCGGGATCGGAATATCCCAACCCGACAATCATCAGTTTGTGTCGGAAAGTCAATCATTACAATGAGTATTTTAACTGCCCAATTACTCAATAAAATAATCAGTGGGGAAATTTGCCGGGATCGGAATGAAGTTAATTTGAAAACTATCCGTTTTTTCTCGTCCGAACTTACCAAAAGTGCTTCAGACCAATATTCTACCGGGCTGAATCTTCTGGGCCGAGGTGACAATCTGGCAATTCTTTCAGCTCTCCAGCAAGATCAATTACACCAGGATCTTTTCCAAACCAGAAACCGGATCAAACTTATCTACATAGATCCCCCCTTTGCCACCAACAAGAATTTTGCCCATCTTCAAACCAGAGCTTATTCCGACAAGGTCACCGGCAGCAGTTTTCTGGAGTTCATGGCCTGTCGCCTCTCCCTTCTCCACCAGATTCTGGCGGAAGATGGCGCTATCTATGTGCATATAGATTGGAAATACGCCCACTATGTAAAATTGCTCCTCGATCTCATCTTTGGAGTTGATAATTTTAAAAATGAAATTATCTGGCATTTTCAAAGCGGTGGCAGAACCAGAAATTTCTTCGCCCGCAAACATGCCTCTATTTTCTATTACGTCAAATCCGCCAAAACACCTTTTTATGGTGATGCGGTTGCTGTATCCCGGGGCCATGCCAAAAAGAACAATCTCAAAAAAGAAGTTGATGCTCAGGGCAGAACTTTCTGGTCCATCAAATCAAATGGAAAAAGCTACAAATACTATGCTGATTTTCAGCAGATTCCCGATGACGTATGGAATGACATCCCCCATCTGCAACAGCACGATCCCCAAAGAAAACTCACCAGCAATTATCCCACCCAAAAACCCGAAAAATTGCTCGAACGCATCATCAAAGCTTCTTCCCAACCGGGTGATATCGTCCTCGATGCTTTTGCAGGCTCTGGAACCACAGTGGCTGTTGCCCACAAATTGCAACGTCGCTGGATCGGAATAGATCAAAGCAAACTCAGCCTAAAAACCATCAAAAAACGGCTTTTCAACCTGACTGATCAAATCGGTTCCACCAGAATAGACAAAAGAAGAGAACACGAACGCATCAACGATTTTACCCAACATTCACTGTCCAGATCCCGCGGACTTTTTCTCATCTATGACAAGGCTCGCAAAGGTGAGTTGATCGTTGACGATCATTTTTTGAAATCCCTGGCCGCTTTTCTTGAAAATCATCTGAAAATCAAAAAAAAGGAAACCTTTTCCCTGTGCTGTCCCCAAAAAAAACTGCAATTGCAAAAATACCAACTTTCCCGGGATAAATTTCAAAAAGCCGGCAATGGCAATATCACTATCAAAAAGATCAAATTTCTGATTTCATTTGTTCAACCCCGCAAGTCATTGCCGGAACCTTCTTCCCTTGGAATTCCCGAATTTGCGGAAATCCAGGGAGTCCCAACAAATAATTTTCCTCCGGCAGGGTATTACCTTAATTTCAGCAAAGCACTTGTCCGTTTCCTCACTCAGAACAAAAATTGCAAATTTTCAGACCCCGACGGGGGCTATTTTTCAAGAAATGACTACAGCGGTTATATCTGGCCACCTGATCAGATCGACAATTTTACGGAAAAAACTATTGGGCAGAAACTTTCCAAATTTCAACTGAATCGCATTATACTCATAGTTCCCGCCTGGCTCAACAAGTTGCGACAAAACAAGTTTTATCTCCATCACAAAACAATCACGGTGATTGAAATTCCGGCTTTTATTTTCAACAACCTCGAGCAATCAGAACCAATCGATTATGATGATCTTCTGCAAAATAATCTCAACAAAATCAATCTTCCACCTCTCTATTCCCGAAATTTCAAGTTGAACAACCAACATTTCAATTTGGAAATAAGCAATTTTCAACTTTTGAAATTTCAAACCAGTTCTATTGACAATTATCCCGAGTTCATCTCAATTTCCCCCTGGTCTGATTTGGAATCTGATCAGGAAAAAATTATGAAACTGATCATTCCCACTAAAAAACTGCCCAAAATATCCACCCGAAATCGACACCTTTTAAAAGATCAACCTGCATCCGATTCAGGCACCATTTTTCCGGAGTTCATCCCAATTTCCGGCTCTGACAACAAAACAACTGTAAAATTCAAGGTCCACACAACAAAACAACCATCTTCAAAAAAATTACTCCTTTGTCTCACTGACAAATATGGCAATGAAGCTCGAGAACCAATAAATCTCAACTCACGCAATTTATCCCAATCATGAATACCACTTTAACCACCCCGGACTTGCTTAAAATTCAAAATTACGCCAAATCTCTGGGATTTGTTGCAACAGGCTGGCTCAACCTCAAAACTGTGGAACCTGAATTCGTCTCCTTTTATCAAAATTGGCTGAACCGGGGCTATCAGGGAGACATGGAGTACCTTGTCCGTCATTTCCCCCTAAAACAATCCTTCACCAATGTTTTTTCCGAAGTTGAATCCATTATGGTTCTAGCCTTTCCCTACAAAGTTTTCCCCACAGCAAAACCTCCCTTTATTTCCGGATACGCCAGAGGCATGGATTATCACCTCATTCTCCGCAAAAAACTCACTAAAATCGCCAATTTCATCACTGCAAATTTTTCAGGAAAATTCAAAGTCGCGGTTGACTCGGCTCCCCTGCCTGAAAGATACCTCGCCCGTCTGGCCGGTCTGGGCTGGATAGGCAAAAGTGGCAATTTCATCGTTCCCGACCATGGCCCCAATGTATTTCTGGGAGAAATCCTCACCAACCTCAAAGTCCAACCCCAAAACCGGATAATTCCCGACCAATGTGGCAACTGTAATCTTTGCCTCAACAATTGCCCAACCGGTGCTATCAATCACGACAAGACCATCAATACCAAGCTGTGCCTTTCTGCCTACACCACCGAATTCAACTCTCTTCCCCCCATCCGTCTTCATCAGGCTTTTTCCGGACGTTTTTTCGGCTGCGAAAATTGCGTAAGTTTCTGTCCCCACACCAAATTCCAGCCCTTCACTCCCGAAGAACTGACAACTCCCCTTACCAAAGAAGAATTCATTGATCTTCCTGCTCTTAAAATGGGCAGAACCTTCAAAAACACCACCCTCTCCCGCCTTTCCCGCAAAAAACTCCTGCAAAACTACCTCCTGGCAATCTACTCCGGCCCCCTCTCCACCTCCCAAAAAAAAGCCCTCCTCAAAAAGTTCAAACCAGAAACCACCAACCACCAAACATTAAAAAAACAACTACTCCAAAAAATTCCCTAACCCCCTTCCGGATTTTTATTTTAAATATCAGCAGTCAGATAAAAAACTCCATAACCCCTTTTTTTTACTAACTTTTCTAAATAAGTCGTTGTGATGTCGGTGGAAAATTACACCACTGATTTGCCAAAATAAGCATCATCTTTGCTAACTTTATTTATTTATCACAAAAGTGCAAAAATAGCAAAATTGAACCCCTTGTTTTATTTTGACTATTTTAGATTTTTTAATGGGAGTGGAAAATTATTTGATTTTTTCAAGGAGAATATCCTTGCCGTCTAAAGTTCCTTTGAGTCCTTTGGGACAAGATTTTAAAACCATTCCTTGTTTTGATCTGAAATTGATTTTGAATGTTTCATTTTCACAAGTGAAGGGGAGAATTTCCATTTTCTATGATGTTTTGGCTTCGTCATCCACATTGGAAAGGTGGATAAGATAGGAA
>JAQICJ010000236.1 GCA_027858615.1 Deltaproteobacteria bacterium | reverse complement strand
CTGCTTATTATCTTTGACCGGGTAGCAGCTTATGAAAACAAAACAGGCAAACAAAAAAGAGGGACAAAAGTTCTACTCAATTTTATCATGAAAAATATGTACCAGGCCCTTTATTTCTTCATGTTGCCTTTTTTCTGGGAGGCCTCGGTTCTCAATTCGTTGAATATTGGTTTTACACTGCTTTTGGGCATTCTGGCTGTTTTATCCACCCAGGATCTTATTTTCGACAACTGGCTCATGGAGAATAAGATTTTACGGGCAACCTATTATACCCTCTGTCTTTTTGCCAGTTTTGATCTGCTGCTTCCTCTGTTCATTCCAATTCCAACCAGATACATTCTTCCTTTGGCAGCTTTTTTGAGTGTTTTTGGGTTTATTGCCCTGCACTATCCCAAGCTTATTTTTAAAAAAGGTAAATTACGCTGGATAATAATCTCTGGACTCGTCATTGGTTATGGCTGCCATCAAGCAGAAATTCTTGTTCCTGCAGCTCCCTACAAAATTTCCCAAACCGCAATCACGGCTGTTACTCCTGATCAATTTCAAAAATCCCCCTTTGCCGGTGTACGAAAAATCCACGAGAATGATTTCAAAAAGAAGAAACTCTATTGTATCAACATTCTTGAAACACCAATGTATCCTCGTGATACTTTTACCCACATCTGGAGCAGAAACGGAGAAACACTGCTGAAGAAAGATGTCAAAAAACTGAAATTGGGAAACGGAGATTATCTTCTCTGGACAAGTATGGAATATAGTAACCTCAGTACCATAAAAACCCTTGGCAATTGGCATGTTGAATTAAGCACCGGTGGTCGCAGACTACTTAACAATCACTATTTTATGGTTGTGAATTGATATTATCCAAGAACGGGTTTTTTTGACTGAATAAGAACTTTGCCTCAGATGCGCGGAGAAACTTCGCAGATATAGTTAATACTATTTCAAGAAGTTACGACGGAGCAGATAAAGTAAATTTCCGTGTTCAGGCGATGATCTTCTTTTTTGTAATGGGAGAATTATTCGTCAGATAGAAAAGAAGGAGGGATTAGTTTCTGCAGTCGGGACAAAGCTTAAAGAAGTCTTTGGGAACTTTGGTGGATTCATTGAACTTAATAGCTTGAAATGCGGGCATGAAAGGCCAGCCACATTCTCGGCATTTCATCAGGGGCAGCTCTCTGTCCCATTTTTCCAGATAGCGCTTTTCGCCATCGTCTTTGAGTCCTATGCAATCTGTAGGGCAAACATAGGCACAGGCACCGCATCCTATACAATCTTGTGGAACATCCAGCAATGGACCGCCTACATCCATGTCAGCTCCACGGGAATTGAAACTGATGGCATTGGCTCCGACCACCTCATCACATACTCTGGTGCAAAGTCCACAAAGAATACAATCGCCGGCATTTTCTACTGGTTCAAAAGTTGAAACCGTCTCCATATCCAGTTTTTGGGCCATCTCTTTGAGACTTTCTGAATTGGGAGCTCGAGCCAACAACAGATCCATAACCACTTTTCTGGCTTCTTTGATTGTAGGAGTATCTGTATTAACCTCAAGTCCTTGCTTAACGTGAAAAGCACAAGAAGTGACAATTTTTTTCTTCCTGCCTTCCACGCCGGCTTCCACCAGACACATCCTGCAGGCCCCTGTGGGTTTTACAGCCGGATGATCACAAAGAGTAGGAATATAGATGTTCTCGCGTTGGGCAACGTCAAGAATGTATTCGCCTTCGTTAGCTTTTACTTTTTTTCCATTGAGTTTAATTTCCATATTATTCACCCATCTTTTCTTTTATTTCCGAACCGCTGAGTATTTCAACAGCATTGAAATTACACACGTTAAAGCAGACACCACAACGAACACATTCACTCTGATCGATTCGATAGGTCTTTTTGAGTTCCCCTGAAATAGCTTTGGTGGGGCACTTTTTGGCGCAGATGGAACAACCGGTACAGGCGTCTTCATCAATATTATACCTGATAAGTTCGGTACATTGTTTTCCATCACAATAGCCGTCTTTAATGTGTCTTTCATATTCTTCACGGAAGTATTTGATAGTGGACAAAACAGGATAAGCTGCTGTCTGACCAAGAGCGCAGAGAGAAGATATTTCCATGGCCGAGGCCAATTTTTCGAGAAGTTCAATATCGCCTTCTTTGCCTTCACCAACAACTATGCGGTTGAGAATTTGTGACATCCTGCGTAAACCTTCACGACAGGGTGTACATTTGCCACAGGATTCATCTTTGAGAAAATCAACAAAATAACGGGCAACTTCGACCAAGCAGGTATGATCGTCCATGACAATCATGCCGCCTGAACCCATCATTGAGCCCATTTTAGTGAGACCGTCAAAATCGACAGGTTCATCAAGATGTTTTTCAGGTATGCAACCGCCTGAGGGGCCGCCAGTTTGCACGGCTTTGAATTTACGGCCTTTTTTGGAGTTTTTAATGCCGCCGCCTATTTTGAAAATAATATCGCGCAGGGTTATACCAAAAGGTACTTCAACCAAGCCTGTGTTGTTGACTTTACCAACCAAAGAGAAGATTTTGGTGCCTTTGGAACCTCCCCAGGGATGTTCGGAAACATCACCGGTGCCAATGGATGTGAACCAGTCAACTCCTTTGTTGAAGATATGGGGAATATTGGCCCAGGTTTCAACATTGTTAAGATTGGTTGGTTTGTCCCACAAGCCCGAATCAGCGGTATGGATGTATTTGGTACGGGGTCGTCCGACCTTGCCTTCGATGGAAAGCATGAGCGCTGTAGATTCACCACAGACAAAAGCACCACCACCGCGATTTATCTTAATATCAAAGGAGAAATCGGTTCCCAGGATATTTTTTCCGAGGAAGCCGTATTCCCTGGCCTGTTCCAATGCAACTTTGAGGCGTTTGATGGCAAGGGGATATTCGTTTCTGATGTAAATATATCCTTCGTCTGATCCGATGGCATAGGCGCCAATCAACATGCCTTCGATTACGCTGTGGGGATTACCTTCCATGATGGAACGATCCATGAATGCTCCTGGATCACCCTCGTCAGCATTGCACAAAACATATTTTTTATCACCAGTTGCTGCTTTGGTGCTTTTCCATTTGATTCCAGCAGGAAAACCACCGCCGCCTCGGCCACGCAATCCAGATTTAATGACAGTGTCGATAATTTGGTCGGGTTTCATGGAGGTTAAAACCTTGGACAAGGCGCTGTAACCATCCATTGCCAGATAATCATCGATTTTTTCGGGATCAATGTGCCCGTTCATCTTGAAAACTATGCGTTTTTGAAACTTGTAAAATGGAACATCAGCTTCTTTTTCGTAAGCTTGTTTCTTTTGATCACGGTAGAGATGTTTTTTGATAATCTCCCCATTTTTGATTGTTTTCTCGTATATATCCGCGGCGTCACCAGGCTTGACCTTTTGATACAAAATACCCTGGGGCTGAATAACTACCAGGGGACCTCTTTCGCAAAAACCATGGCAACCGGTTCTTACCAGTTTGACATCAGGATCATCGGCTATAACTTCCTGAAAAGCTTCAAGAACACCATTCCCTCCACTGGCAATACAGCCTGTACCACCACAGATTGAAATATAGGTGCCTTCTTTGCCACTTTCTTTTTTCTTTTTTTGTATAATTTCTTCCAAGGCTTTAGGAGAATTTACTTTTACCATATTACACTCCCTACCCTTCTTGCTTTGAAGGATTTTGATACTGTTCCAGCATTTCTTCCACTTCCGAAGTACTGATATTACCATGATAATTTTCGTCGATAATTACCAGAGGTCCTAAAGCACAGGCACCTACGCAATTAACTGTTTCAATAGTAAATTTGAGATCAGAAGTGGTTTCACCGTTGGCGATACCCAGTTCACGTTCAACCTCTTTGAGTACCAGTGGTGCTCCTCTGACGTGACAGGCTGTTCCCATACAGATGGTGACAATATGCTCACCGCGAGGTTCAAGACTGAAGGAAGAGAAAAAAGTTGCCAGTGATGAAACTCTGGAAAAAGGTACTTCCATTATTTCGGCTACCCTTTCCATGGCTTCCCTGGGCAAATAGTTCTTTTCGGCCTGAATGTCCTGTAATACTGCAAGCAGTGCGGTTTCATCCTTGTTATATTTTTCGATTATGGCATCTACTTTTTGCATATCCATAGTTATTTGGCCTCCTTGGTCTCTCGAGCCAGTGTTTCGAGCCAGCGATAGCGTTGCTTGAGATCTTCGTCGAGCTCTTTGATCATTTCTTCGGTGAGATGACGATAGCGGCCTTGAATCTTGAGATAGTACTTGATCGATTTGAGGAAAGGCAGATCAAAAGTCATCTTGTAACGACCATTGCAATATTCATAAATAGGGAAAAGACCAGTCTGAACTGCTAAACGTCCCAATTTAATGATATCTTTAGGTTTTGCACGCCATCCGGTTGGACAAGGTGCAAAAATATGGATGAGCTTGGCTCCATCTGTTGCCAGTGCCTTTTTGACTTTCTCAATAAAATCTACAGGATAAGATGTGCTGGCTGTTGCCACATAAGATACCTGATGGGCAATAGCAATCTGTGCCAGATCTTTTTTAACTGTCTGCTGACCGGGAATAACATCTCCGGCTGGAGAAGTTGTAGTTGAAGCATATTTGGGAGTACCGGAACTTCTTTGAATACCGGTATTCATGTAGGCTTCGTTGTCGTAACACAGATAAAGAACATCGTGTCCTCTTTCGAGCAGGCCGGAGAGAGGTCCCATTCCGATATCAAAGGTTGCTCCATCACCACCAATAGCAATGATGTTGACTTTGCCTTTGGAAATTTTGCCTTTCCTTTGAAGTGCTTTAATTCCGGCTTCAACCCCGGAAGCAACAGCAGCAGCATTTTCAAAAGCAACATGTATCCAGGGAACTCCCCAGGAGATATCAGGATAGGCTGATGAGATGATTTCCATACAACCGGTAGCATTGCAGACAATAGTATTGGGTCCTGCTGCTTTGAGCAGATACCTCAAAGCCAATGCAGGAGCACAACCTTGACAGGCTTTGTGTCCGGAAGCAAAAAGTTCACGTTCAGGGATAAGTTTGGAAGCATATACGTTTAAATATTCCATTATTTACCTCACTCCCACATATTCGATGCCAAATGGCTTGGCGCCGTCTTTGACTTTGATCATTTTCATAAACATTTCTTCGAACTCTTCAACTTTAACGTCACGACCACCGATTCCCAATACAAACTCAAGAACTTTGGGGCGTTTTTCTTCGTTGAACAGAACTGATTTGACTTCGGATGCAACCGGATGATGGGCAGCCCCGAAAGTATAGGCACGGTCAGCTACTCCCAGAACAGGAATGTTGCTGACAGCTTCGATGAATTCTTCATCGGGGAAAGGTCTCCAGAGGCGCGGCCTGACCAGCCCCACTTTGTGTCCTTTCTTGCGCAGATTATCAACAGCGGTCATGGCTGTTTCAGCCAGGGAACCGAGTATTGTCAAGGCAACTTCAGCATCGTCAGCTTTGTATTTTTCAACTACTTCATATTTGCGGCCCACTGTTTTTTCGAGCTCGGCAAAGCCTTCTTTAACAACTGCTTTTGCTTTTCTGAGAGCATCATGATGAACCATTTTTGTTTCATAATAGATTTCAGGAACCCCGACAACACCCATGGTGGTGGGATTTTTGACATCCAGTCTGATTTGAGGCTCAAAGGGAGGCAAAAATGCGTCGAATTGTTCCTGATCCCAATATTCGATTGGTTCAATCATGTGACTGACAATAAACCCGTCGAAATTCAACAGGGAAGGAAGAACTACTCTTTTGTCTTCGGAAACCCTGAAACAAAGGGGAGTCAAATCAAAACATTCCTGGCCGTTTTCGGCAAATAACTGAATCCAGCCGATGTCTCGTTCTGCCATGATATCGGAATGATCATTCCAGATACTGATGGGAGCGCTGAGAGCACGATTGGCAACTGCCATTACCATTGGAAATCTCATGGATGAGGCTATGAAAAGTATCTCATGCATCAGAGCCAGGCCTTGGGAACTGGTAGCTGTGAAGGTGCGGGCTCCGACAGAGCTTAAACCGCAAGCAGCACTCATGGCACTGTGTTCAGAATCAACAGGGACAAATTCTGCATCGAGTTTGCCGTCGTTAACCCATTCTGAAAGGTGCTCGACAATGTGTGTCTGGGGAGTAATCGGATAAGCGGAAATACCATCTACTCTGCACATGGCAGCCGCATCAGCCAAAGCTATTGAACTTTCTATTCCTTTTCTTTTACCCATATATTATTCCTCCGCTTTCATGGTTATGCATCCAGTCCAGCATTCCTGCGCACATACTCCACAACCCTTGCAATAATCAAGGTCTGCATGGAAATAGCCATTTTCATCTTCTTTGATACAGGCTTCGGGGCAGAACATGGCACAAACTCCACATTTGATGCACTGTTCTTCATCCCACAAAGGTCTTTCCGAACGCCAGGAACCTGTATGGTTTTTGAGACTGGACATGTAATCACTGTGAACAAACCCCAAAGGGATTTCTTTCCAGGTTAATTTGAGAGGATCTTTTTTCTTGGTCATTATTTGCCCTCCGAGATTGTAACCACATCAAAAGCTTCTTCCATTGCATTCTGATTAATTTTTGCAATTCTTCCGAAGCGATTTTGTACAGCCTCTTCCATGTTTTTCATGGTGACACATTTACTGGCTTTGATGAGAGCACCCAGCATAACAGTGTTGTTGATAGGCCTTTTGATGTGTTTCATTGCTATTTTGATGCCGTCGACAATGGCTAATCTGCCTTGCCAACCGGTTTCTTCTCTGACTTGTTCGACGTCCTGATTAGTGGATATAATCAGAAGACCGTCTTTTTTGAGCCCTTTGGTTACGTCTGTGATGGCCAGTAATGAGTAATCCAGAACTAATACAACTTCAGGCTTGTACACCTTGCTTCTTGTTCTGATTTTCTCGTCACTTACTCTGGCATATGCCTCCAGTGGTGCTCCACGTCTTTCCGGTCCAAAACTTGGAAAAGCCTGGGCAAATTTACCATCAGCCACTGCAGTAACTGCCAACAACTCAGCTGAAGTTACCGAACCTTGACCACCTCGGCCATGAAACCTAAATTCAAGCATTCATTTGCTCCTTCCTGCGTTTAAGCGCCAGTCAGTGTTCCACATATAATAATGATGAATAAATCTGTTCCTGTTGTTTGATTAAGGATGAAATCATCTATATTTAGAGACAGGAACTAAAAATTTGAAAAAATAAACTTTGGGAACAACTGTGGCAGATTCGGATCTGAAAATATTACAGATCTGAATCAGGCGTTCACGATACTATCTATTTTGAATCCAATGTCAAACCTAACCTGAAAGTTTTCCAGCTGAAAATCATTTATTCGTGAAATATTGCACTTTTACAATGATTTATTTTATCGAGTTATAAAATTTCACAAATAGTTTAACCAAAATTCCCAATCCCATATCTTTTACCCAATCCAAAAATATATATTTTTAATTCTGATTATCGGTTTGTAGTTTATTTTAGTTATTGCTATAATATTATGATATAGCGATAACTAACTAGTTCCCGGGATGGGAACTAATTCAAATGGAATGGTGATTTTCATGTCTAACAAATTCTTGCTACTTTCCTTCTTCATTATCTTTTCTTTTTCCATCACTGCCTGCGATGATGACAGCACCAATACAAACAACCAAACTTGTGAAGGCGAAGCGCCACTGGCTTCCAAAACCACAGGTGTCTGCACCGGACAGGTTAAGATTTGTACAACCAATGCCGAGGGAGAATTCATCTGGAGTGAACCGGATTACACAAGCATAGCAAATTATGAAGAAACCGAAGAAAGCTGCGACAATCTCGACAACGATTGCGACGGTGAAATCGATGAAGGTCTTGCCGCCAACACCTACTATCGCGACAACGATGGTGACGGCTACGGTATCACCAGCGATGCCACCGAAGCCTGCGCTCTTCCCGAGGGCTTTGCCGAAAACGACGGCGATTGCGACGATGACGATAGTGACAAATTCCCCGGCAATCCTGAAGTCTGCGACGGCAAAGACAATAATTGCGACGAACAGATCGACGAAGAGTTGACTGAAGTTTGTTACAGTGGCGACGGAGGCTGCACTGAAACCTCACCGGGCTCCGGAACTTTTGATTGCCAGGGAAGTTGCAGTACAGGAACCAGTGTTTGTACCGACGGTCAATGGAGCAATTGCCAAAACCAGGTTGTTCCGGAACCAGAAACTTGCAATAACCTTGATGAAGACTGCAATGGGCTGATTGACGACAATCTGGAACGCTCCTGCTATCCCGGTCCTGCTGGGACCGAAGGTGTCGGCATCTGCACATCAGGCACACAAACTTGCAGCACCGGCAGTTGGAGTTCCTGCAGCGGAGAGGTTCTACCTGCCCCAGAAACCTGCAACGGACTCGATGACAATTGCGACGGTCAAACCGACGAAGGCGTGCTCAATACCTATTATCGCGACAGCGATAGTGACGGTTACGGACTCACCACCGACGCCACCCAAGCTTGTTCTCTTCCGACCGGTTTTGCGATCAACATCGGCGACTGTGATGACAGTGACAACGAAAAATTCCCCGGCAACCCCGAGGTCTGCGATAGCAAAGACAACAATTGCGACGGTCAAATTGATGAGGGCGTACTCACAACCTACTATCGCGACAACGATGACGATGATTACGGACTTTCTACCGATACTTCCGAAGCTTGTTCTCTCCCGGCCGGTTTTGCTACTGACAATGGCGACTGTGATGATGGAGACAACCAGAAATATCCGGGTAATACCGAGGTTTGCGATGGCAAAGACAACAATTGCGACAGTCAAATAGATGAGGGTGTACTCATAACTTACTATCGCGACAGCGATGGCGACGGTTACGGACTTACCACCGACGCCACCCAGGCCTGTTCTCTTCCGGCCGGTTTTGCTACTGACAATGGTGATTGTGATGATGGAGACAACCAGAAATATCCGGGTAATACCGAAGTTTGCGACGGAAAAGACAACAATTGCAACAGTCAAATAGATGAGGGTGTACTCACATCTTACTATCGCGACAACGATGGTGACGGTTACGGGCTTACAGCCGATGCCACCCAAACTTGCTCTTTGCCAGCCGGTTTTGCTACCGACTACGGCGATTGCAACGATGAAAACAACTTGGTTAACCCCGGTGCCACTGAAGAATGCAATGGCATTGATGACGATTGTAACGGAGTAATCGACAACGGCTTCGCCTTGAGTGAGTTCTATTACGATGCAGACGGAGACGGATATGGTGATGCCGCCAACTTGGTGGAAGCCTGTGTCGCTCCTTCGGGTTATGTCAACAATTCCGATGATTGTAACGACTCAAATCCTGATATCAATCCCGATGCCTTGGAAATCTGCGATTCCCTGGACAACAATTGTGATGGCATCTTCGATGCAGGCATCTGCCAACCTAATTCCTCCTGCTGGGATAATTCCCAAACACAAAATGCCGTCTGCAAATGCGACAGTGGCTACCTGGAAGATCCCAATGCTCCGGACACCTGTCTGGAAGCCCAATACCCTGCCAACGGCTCCCTGGCAATTTCCGAAATCATGATCAATCCTGAACTGGCTCTGGTAGCTGACGGTCAATACTTCGAAATATTCAATCCCACAGATGCCACTATTTTGATCAATGGCTCCATCCTCACCGTTGATTCTGTCAGTTATCCCATTCCGGATTCGCCAACTATGTTGGCAGGGCCCGGAGTTTCCTTTACTGTAGGCCCCAATGATGAAACAGCTTCCAATGGTGATGTCAATATAGATATTCTCTTTGCAACCATGCCCATTCTTTCTGAAAACGGCACCATTATAATTGAAAGTGCCGATGCTACCCCGATTTTAATCGATCAAGTAACCTGGGATGCCTCCTGGAGACATCAATCGGGACATTCTCTCTCCCTGTCATCGGGAGCCCTCGATCTCAGTCCCGATATTCTTAACGATTTGAGACTATCCTGGTGTTCTTCCCGTCCTTCTCAATATAACGGAATGGACTATGGCACTCCCGGTCTATTTAATGAACCCTGTCTGGTTGAATCCTGTATTCTGGCAGGTCCCCTGCAACAGGTTATAGAAATTGGCCAGTCAACAGATCAAATCTATGGTCAGGTTTATGAATCAGGAGTTACCGACAGCGCCGGACAAGGAACTGATTTGGCAGGTCAGTTGGGCTATGGCACCCGCCATTCAATTCCCGACAGTTCCTGGACTTGGATAGATGCCACCTACAGCGGCGATGCCACTGACTATGATGAATATGTTGGCACCATGACCCCCGAGGGTGGTGTTTATGACTACACCTACAGATTTTCCATGGATGACGGTCTCACCTGGCGCAATTGCGACAGTGCCGGCAACGATTCCTACGATCACACTCTTTCGGGAGTACTCACCGTATCGGCTACCGATTGCACTGACGGAGGCACCGAATGCAGCGACTGCATCGACAATAACGGCGATGGTCTTATTGATGGCGATGATCCCACCTGTATCTCGTCTTCCGATGACAACGAAGGCCAATTCCAAACCGATATCCCCGGAGATAATCCTAACGATATTTATGGTTACCACGACTGTTTTATCGATGGCAACAGTGGTGCCGGTGATGATGGCTGCCAACTCGATCCATGCTGTCTTATCGGTAATAACGATCAATATTGTATCGATAATCCTCCCACCGATTGTTACGATGAAAGCAATCCCCATTATAACCCAGCCGAGTGTATCCAATTTTGCGAACCCTACGTGCCAGTGGGATGTGACTGCTGGGGTTGTTGCACTATCTGTGTTGACGGAGTCTGTGACAACATCTTTACAGCTGAAACTGTTTCACCTGGTTGCACTGTCGACACTTTCCACGATCCGGATATCTGCATCCGCTGTACGCCCAGCACAGAATGCGGAGAACCTTGCGATCCCAACTTGTGCATTGTTTGTCCCGGCATGACATTGGAAGAATTACCTGATCACTGCATAACCAACGAATGTCCAAATGGTATGGACAATTGTGGTCCCACTGCTCGCTGTGATCCCGGATATTACTGCCTCAACAACTGCTGTACCCCTGAAATATAGTTTCAGAATTTGAATCTTCTAAACCACAAAACACTCAAGGAAAGAAATAAAACTATTATTTGCAGGGAAGTATTGCTTTTTTCAGAAGAAAAAGCGTTACAACTGCATCCTGAAGAAGATGAGCTATCCGATTCTGTTTCTCTAGTGACCAGATAGTCTCTGGAAGTTGAAACCTGACCGGAAGGAGCAATACATCCCAGTCCGGAATAAACTTTGGCCTCCAGAGAAAATCCTCCCTGCTCAACTCCCAGAACAGAAAATCCTTTGAGAGCAATTTCGGCCGGGGCTAGTTGGGCAAGAAAGCAGGAGATCTTTTTCCCATCTTCACTTGAAAAACACTCATCTTCGGCAAAAACATCCGCAAAAACAGCATTTCCTTCGAGAGTAAGAATCAAAGTTGCATCTCTGGGCTCATCGCCTCTATTTTCAATCAAAAAAGTTGCCTCAATTGTCTGACCTGCTGTAACTACCTGAGTTCCATCCACCATTTCCAGAAAAACTTCTTCTCTTTGCAAATAATCGTTGTCGGGAATAAGTTTTTCGGTCCTTGCTCCCAGCATGTTTGTGTGATGCAACAATAATAACTCCGGAGATCTGGAAGTAAAATTACTACCATTGAAATCAGTGATTTGCAGCTTTTTGCCTTGATAAAAAGGAGTATTGTCAATTCCATTGGAACAGGTATCAAAGGGTAAATCCCAGGGATTGAAATATATGGTACTCCCTGCACTGTAATAACCCTCTGAACTGATAGTCCACCCCTGAATTCCAAGCCTGGTACTATCTGCAGTAATTCCAATTTTACTGAGGGGAATTGGAAGAACCAGAACATTGTTGAGATGAAGATGGGTGTTGAGCTTTTCCACTTCAAAATAATTAACTCGGGGAGCTTTGGCTGCAAGCACCGGCAGAGTATTGCGAGAATAAATCCTGACAGAAAAAACATCGGCATTTGTGGTTTCATCGCCATCGTCTGCTGTAGTTTCCGAACTGATGGATACACTGGTGTCCAATTCTCCATCACCATCGGTGTCAAGTTCAAGACCCAAAATGCCAAAATAACCGAAAGCTGGAACTGTCCACTGTTGATTTGTTGCCATCCCTGCAAATAAAACAGCTTTTTCAAAATTGCCATCTGGGGGAACACAGATTGAAACGCCCAAAGCTGAAAGTTCTTCTGTTACTGCCCCTGGAATATTGACAAAAGCCGAAGTTACAGACTCATAGGGAATCTCGGATTCATTCTCTGTAAAAGAAACTGTTATATCTGTTTTATCCTGACCACTGAGGGCACACCCCTGATAATTATCTATCTTTCTGGTTGAACTGGCCCTAATAATGGAATGAAAAGGCAATCTCAGAACCTTCCCGTTGCTACTTTCCGGATTTGCTACCACAAAACCATCGATTTCTCTGATAAAATGACGAGACATATTATCAAGAACCACAGAAGGAGTAACATTATCTATCTGCCAGTTTTCAAACTGAGTCGGCTCAATTTCCAGTGTCAGTTGAAGCGGGGCTGATTCACCCGGTTCAAGGCTGACATACGTTGGATAAACAGAAGTTGAAACTCCCCTTTTATTCTGGTTGAGTTGTGCAAAAAGATTGTAATTCTGCTGATTCTCTCCCTGGTTTTCGATGATAAAATCCTTGATAATCACTGTTGCATCTTTTGTTTCAACAAAACCAAATGACAGGGAAATCAAATCATCATTATTATTGTGCATGTAGACAGAGTTATCAAGAGCTGCCAGAATATCAATTCTGCCGGCTCCGCTTAATGAAACAGGGAAATTATATCCATCCAGATCGATAACCTGAACAGCTGTATTCATCAGCCCTGCTTTAACTTGAAAAGGAGTAAGTTCCGGCTCTTTTTCCAGCATCAAAGCGGCTGCTCCAGCCACATGGGGAGTGGACATGGAAGATCCAGTCTTGTAAGTGTAATTGAATCCGCTTCCGGATGAAGCTGCCTTGATGGAACGACCAGGTGCGGCCAAATCAGGCTTCAATTTCAGATCACCCAGTCTTGGTCCTCTGGAACTTGAGTTATAGATGTAGTTTGGGCCCAGGGTAGCTTCAAACCAGACTCGAGGATCGATTTTAACTTCCACTTCGAATTTTTTATCCAGAGCCGCATGAAGTTGATCTCCATCAGTTTTACGAATCATGCCCCCAAAAAGCGAAGAATCAACTCCTCCCATATTCCAGGGAAGATCCTGAGTTGAGTTATCCACCACAATTAATGCCAGTGCCCCTGCTACTTCGGCCTGTTCATACTTTACTCTGAATTTGCAATTGCCTCGATCCAGCAGAGCAATTTTGCCTTTTATTTCATCAGGATTTTTGAAAGGAGTACAGCCATCCCTGCTCAAGGGTCTGGCAAGCTTACCCTTAATCACCCCGAAATGGGAAAGATGAGGCGTGCTGGCGGCAGGAGCAAGAGCCATGTCAGGTGCATCCCAACCGCTGACTTCCAGTTTTCGATACAGAGTAGAAGTTTTGAGACTGTTGCCTACACTGATCACCGGATCATAAATACCAGGTGCGGAAGTTGTAAAAAAAGTACGGGAACTTCCCGCATTGCCTGTGGCTGCAACAATCACAGTGCCCAACGCATTGAGATTACTGATTATTTCAAAACTTCCCTCGTTGCTACCGTAAGTTCCTCCCAGGGAAAGATTGATCACATCAAGACGATCTGAAAAATCACCATCTTTGTTTGGATCTGCGGCCCATTCCAATGCCAGGGAAGTAAGTACCGTACTCCCGGAACAACCGAAAACCTTGAGAGCATAGAGTTGGGCTCGGGGTGCAACTCCTGGCCAGGTTCTGAAAATATCAGAGGAAAAATCCTGATAACTACCCTGATATGAAGTACCGTCAACTAAAATTCCCTGTCCTGCCAGAATATCGGCTACATGAGTGCCATGACCGTTGGAATCAGGTCTGGGACAATCAAGTGGATCTTCATCCGGAAGTGGCTCATTGTTGTTATAATCTGAAGCATTGTAAGCATCACCGGCAAAATCATAGCCCCCCACAACTCTGGCTGTAGGAAAACTTCCGGCTTCAATTAATTCGGGATCGTTATCTTGATAATCAATTGTACTACCGCCAAAGGCCGCATGAGTATAATCTATTCCCGTATCAACAACTCCCACTTTTATTCCTTCACCTGTATAACCAGAATGCAAACTCCAGGCTTGATCAACCCCCAGGAGCGGGATGGAATCAGATTTTGCCGCTTTATAAACAGGAGCCTGAATTATTTTTTTGACCCCGGCAAAACGCTGCGCCAGGGAAATATCATCATCGTTTCCCAGAACAAGCAGGAGATTGGCTAATCTCGTCATTGAACCAATGACTCTGATTCTTTGATTTTTCAACCTCATCTCCAATTTTTTCTGCTTCTGTTCCAGATGAGAAATATAATCATTAATTTTTACAGAGGGTAATTTGTAACGCCGCCATTTAACCACAGCTGGTTCTCCCTCGAGAAAAACAAAGTAAGCTTTTGGCAATTTCCGGTCCTGGGAGGACTTGCTTTCGGAAACACGAACGCTTTTTGACAAAGGAGAAGTTGCTGTATTCAAATTTTCCTGAAAAATTACGTGTTTTTCCAGGGATTTTTCATCATCTCCTTCAAGGCCACCATTGCAGGAAATCAAAAAAAACACCCAACTCATGAAAAGTTTGTATAAACCGGAAAAACATTTTTTCTTCATAAAACACCAAAAGTTCAAAAATAAATATAAAAATAGATAATAACTTTACTCATTGATCTTTGCACTAAAATAACTCCCGCCTGATGCGTTTATTTGATGGATCTGTGTTGGAAAGGAAAAAACTGAGGTATTAAATTTCTTCGGAGTCCAGGGAGGAGAAATATTGAGTAAGCCCCCATACTTCTTTGGCTTTGATACCGATAAACTGACCGCCGACACCTTTGATGCCGTTATCATCGCGTTCGATCCAGCGGAGCATGATGTTGACTGCGATTTCGTCTTTCAAGGTGGGAATGCTGAATAAAACTTTGTACATCTTGCGATTTTTGTAGGAATAATTGTCTTTGATATAAAGTCCTCCAACCGAAAGGTTGGTGATGTCCACTTCCCTGTCGCCCTCTGGCAATTTGACTACACCCGGGATACTTACATCGTGACGTTGATTGACTCTTCTTGTACTTGGATTCAATGTCATATCTTTTGTATTTTTCCTTCCACGCCTTCAACTGAAGTGATTAGTGCTCTGATTGAACACCATTTTCATTTTGATTAATTTAACCGGTGAACAATTCTTAACCTTAAGTTTAATTTTAATGAAAAATAGTTTCGGGTCAATCAAAATTATTTTAATATTTAATTGTATCAAGGGATTCAACAATAAATTCAATTGCAAAAACCATCAGTTGAAAGAATTTTGACCACCAGTTCTCCACCACTGACCAACAACTCTCCTCGAGCAATTACTCGATTGTCACAGGTAAGATTAATTTGACCCGAAGGCTCAATATCAAGTGGAATATAACTTCCCTCAACCAGGGAATCCAAATCTTTGCCTTTCATTCTTATTCTACCCACTTCCAAAACAACATCAAGGGGCATTTTTTTGGATATATCGGGTTTCATGATCCATTCTCCCGCAGGCTGAAGTTTATGATTATCAAAGGTTGCACCAATCCAAAGATTGCCATAACCAAGAAAATATTCTCTGGAAACAGGCCAGCCTGTGTAGATCATGCCTCCAGTTTCAATTACTCGGTCAACTTGTTCAAATTTTAAGAAACCTCTGCTTATTTTTAACAAAAAATTGAACTCCATCGCTCTTTTTACGGGAAATTCTTTACTTATCAAAGCCTTGGATGGAGATAAAAAAAGCGGAATTTTGAGATTGTGTTTTGTTGAAACAAGATAGAGAGGATAACCTTCATTTCTTTGTTCAGGAGAAACTCTCAGTTTTATTTCTCCGAAGTATAAAGGGCGATCCTGACGTAAAACAGCAAGCAGCAATTCAAAAAAAGCTATATCTCCATTGCAGAGACAACCCGCAGGTGAAAAACTTGAGTTGTATTTTCTGAAAACAACAGTTGCTATCTGTTCAATGCTCGAAACCGGTGCTCCCAGTATACTACCGTCACTGTATTGATAAGCCCATCCTTTGTATTGGATTTTTGCATCCAAATCGGTACCCGGCTGCAACAACCATTGGGTTGCAGTCAGTCTGCTCAAATTTTCTAATGCTCCGGCCAGATTATGCCATGCTGAAAAAAAGGCTGGGTTGCTCAAATGAGAGGGAATGTTTACGTGTCTGAGGGAACTACGAAAATAATTTATCGGCATTATTCTTTGATGCCCGGCTAGAGGCTGAATTTTAGTTGTGGAACTATCAAGTTCCCGTCCCAAAAATGGATGTCATCGTCTGGCGACGGAATTTTACCTCATCTGCTTTGTCATAACTTCTTGAAATAGTGAAAACTATGTCTGCGAAGTTACTTCGCTCATCTGAGGCAAACTTCTTCACCATCCAAAAACACCACTTCTGGGATGGGAACTATCAAGTTGACAGGTTGTATCACTTCAATTAATAATCTTTACAGCCTCATTTTATTATTCCCAAAAGCAAAAAACATCAATGGGGCTCTTTTCAATACTACTATGGAGTATTATCATGAAAATACCCTCTGAAACAACTAAAAAAAATGTTGCCGACAACCGACAAAAACAAATTAATGGAGTAAGCAGAAGAAATTTCCTTCAACTTTCTGCCGGAGCCACAGCCCTCGGGGTGGGAACTTCTCTGCTCGGCTGCAAAAATAAGCAGAAGAATACAACTGTAACCTCGCCGGACAATATAGAAAAAAATACAGGTATAAAAATGGAAAAACTTGAAAGTTTTGGCATTTCAACAGCAATAGCAACAAAACTGATGGCAGCCGCTCTCTCCACCGGAGGCGATTATTGTGATCTGTATTTCCAGCGCAAAAAATCAATGTGGCTCAGTCTAGAAGACAATTCCGTCAACAAGGCTTATACAAACATTGATATGGGAGTTGGAATCAGAGTACTGAAAGGTATGCAAACCGGTTACGCCTTTTCCGAATCTTTCGATGAAAAATCCCTTTTAAGTGCCGCCAAAATTGCAGCCTCAGTTGCCAATTCGACCCCCGGCAAAATTCCCCAAGCCTTCAAAGCATCCACTTTCAAAAAATATTACCCGGATTATCCGGTGTGCTCCCAACTCAACCCAAACAAAAAACTTAAAATTATCAAAAATCTGGAAGATAAAATTTTCAAGAAAGATAAAAGAATAAAGAAGGTCAAAGTTTATTACAGTGACTCCGAAGAAGAGGTTTTCATCATGGATTCACAAGGAAGAAGCGGTTATGATTATCGACCAATGGCTTCCTTGATAACTTCCTGCGTTGCCGAAAATAATAATCGCAGAGAAGCCAACTATTATCGTACTGCAACCCGCAAAGGACCTCAGTTGTTTACCTCCGCAAAAATCGATGATATCGCTAATCAGGCTGTCAACCGAACAGTTATTCTCTTTGACAGCATCGCTGGTCCGGTGGGAGAAATGGAAGTGGTTCTCGGACCAGGCAGCAGTGGGATTCTCCTCCATGAAGCAATTGGACACGGAATGGAAGCTGATTTTGCCCGTAAAAAAATCACCATTTATACTGACAAATTAAATGAAAAAGTAGCTCCTGAATTTGTCAATATCTATGACGACGGTTGTTTGGACAATATGAGGGGTTCAATCAACATGGACGATGAGGGAAATAACTCACAGAAAACCCAACTTGTGGAAAATGGCATCTTCAAGACTTTCATGCATGACAAACTCAGTGCCAGGCATTTCGGGGTCAAACCCACAGGAAACGGCCGTAGGCAATCTTTTCGTCATATGCCCCTTCCACGAATGCGAAATACATATATGACTTCCGGGCCTCACAAACCCGAAGATATTATCAAATCCGTAAAAAAAGGAATCTACGCTCAAACTTTTACCAACGGTCAAGTGATGATAGGTGCAGGAGATTTCACTTTCTATGTCAAAACCGGATATCTGATTGAAGATGGCAAAATCACCACTCCGGTAAAAGACGTAAATATCATTGGCAACGGTCCCGAAGTTCTGGCAGATATTAAAATGGTCGGCAATGACTCCAAGCTCGATGACGGCAGTTGGACCTGCGGCAAAGGCGGACAAAGCGTGCCTGTAGGTCTGGGAATTCCCACTGTAAAAGTAGGAAAAATTACTGTTGGTGGCACTGCACAATAATGCACAATAAGGAGTTCAATTAAGGAGAGCTTAAAAAATGAAAAATACAAAATCTTCCAGAAAACACATGGAAAAAACTGCTTCTTTTTTGATTGAAAAAGCAAAAAAAGCAGGTTGCAAACAAATTTCGGCCAAAATTAGCAAGAACCGTAGCAATAAAGTAGCTTACAGAGATGGAAAGTGGGAAGAAATCAAAGGTTCCACCACCTATGGAGCCAATGTCAAATTGTATATTGATGGCAAATACGCCAGTCATTCCACCTCCGATTTAAAAAAAGAAAGTCTGGAAAAATTCATCAAAGAAGCTGTTACCTTGACCAGATACCTCGAAAAAGACAAGGACCGACATCTTCCCTCACCAGATCTTTATCCCAAATCAAAACCTGGGAATCTTCAAATTTTTGATAATAATATTGATTCCCTCGACCTGGCAAAGCGTAAAAAAATTGCAAAAATTGCCGGAGATTCAGCCAGAAGCCATGGAGGTAAAACATTAATTTCAGCCTCTTCAGGGTTCGGTGACAATTACTCGGAATATCTCATGGTAAACAGCAACGGGTTCACCGGCTTTGAAAAACGCACTTCCTTTTATCTTTACGCCGGGCTCAGCATTATGGACCCGGCCGGAGGAAGACCTTCAGATTACGCTGTTTCTTCAACTCGATATCTGGCTGATCTTACCAAAGCTCCTCAAATAGGAAAACTCGCAGCCGAGCGCACAACTTCAAGATTGGGTGCCCGAAAAATTAAATCGGGAAAACTTCCTGTGATCATTGAAAATCGAGCAGCCAGAAGGGTAATGGCGGAATTATTGAGTCCCCTTTCAGCCCGGGCTTTTCACAGCAAGCAGAGCTGTTTTGATAAATCAATCGGCAAGCAAATAGCTTCATCAAAACTTCAACTTTTTGATAATCCCCTGCTTACAAAAGGTTTGGGAACAGGATATTTTGATTCTGAAGGAATAGGAGCCAAAAAATTATCCATCATCAAAAATGGAAAACTGGATAACATATATGTGGATACCTATTATGGCACAAAAATCAATATGGATGTTACCACTGGCGATCGAAGCAACATTATGGTTCAATCGGGAAAACACGATCTTGAAGCCTTATTGCAAAAATTGAACAATGGAATCCTGATTACCCATTTTAACGGAGGAAATTCCAATTCAACAACTGGAGATTTTTCCCATGGGATTAAAGGTTTTCTGATTAAAAACGGCAAAAGATTTCAACCAATCAAAGAATTGAACATAGCTGACAACCACAAGACCTTCTGGAAAAAAATTCAATTCATCGGCAACGATCCTTATCAACCATCTTCCTATCGTATTCCCTCTATTATGATTGGTCCTATTTCCGTGGCAGGCAAATAAATTGATGATATTTTCAGCCTGGACCAACTCGAACCAACTCAGGTCACAACCAAAAACACCCATCTTGATAAATTAATTGATTTTTTTACAACTTGAAAAGAGAGAAAAAAAGAGTAAAATGTAAACAGAGGTATAACCATGCAAACAAAATTTTTATACAAGACAGCATTATCATTTATTCTTGGTGGAGTTTTTATTTTCATTATCTCCTGCGAAGGCGAATCGGGAATTTACGAAAATAGCAACACCAACAACATCAACAATACCAACAACACCAACAACACCAACAATACCAACAATACCAACAACAATAACGATCTGTGCCCCAACGGAACTGATGAAGATGGTGACGGATTTGGTGAAGGTTGCGAGCTTGGACCCGATTGTAATGATTCAAACGAATATGTTCATCCCGGAACCCAAGAAATCTGTAATGGAGCCGACGAAAATTGCAATGATCAAATTGATGAAGGCGTTCTCAACGAATGCGGCAACTGCAGTTCCAATTGCAACGTGGTAGATTATGGCACTGATCCACTTCCTCTGGGCGACGATGACCCCGATGCCGAAAACGAAGGAACCGGGCTTGATCCAAACGGCGATATTATTCTGGATCAGACAGACGCCAATTTTAATTATCTCTGGATTGCCAATACCAATGACTATGGTCGAGGCACCGTCACTAAAATCGATACAAAAACGGTTTCAGAAGTTGGCCGTTATCTCTCAACAACTTGTTTCAGCAAACCGGTGGCCTATCTGCAAAATGGAAATTGCCTCGATGTCCACGGAGAACAGGTTCAACTTACCACCAACAGTCCTTCCCGAACAGCTGTAGATTATAATTTCGACGTTTGGGTTGCCAACCGAGCTTTCGGCGGAACAGCTTCAGTCACCAAAATTGCTTCAAAACTTTCCAATTGCATCGACCACAATGAAGACGGAATCATCCAAACCAGCGAAGATCTCGACAGTGACGGCCATATTAACCCCGATTGCGATGGAGATGGTCTCCTTGATGATATCAACACTGTTTGTACCAATGGACTGCCTGTTCCAGAATTCTATGGACTTGACGACGAATGTGTCCTCATGACCGTTAACTATGCTGAAAACAATCAACTTGGAAGAAGTGTGTGTCTCGACAAGGGAACAATGGACATTGGTGCTTCTAATGTCTGGGTTGGAACCTTCTCTCCCCACACTGACAATCCCCAAAGCTCCAGTCAGAATATTTTTTACCAGATCGACGGAGTCACCGGTCAATTTATAGATTTTGCGGTTATCCCTGATGGCATTAATGCTTATGGTTGTGCTGTGGATGCCGATGGCATGCTCTGGGTCAGTGGTCGTGGAGCTATTGCCGGCGCTACTACTTTTATCGACACACAAGACCCCAACCATCCCGTTGGACCAGTTCTGGCTGTTGATGATCAATACCCCGATGGAACCAACCAGTTTTACGGAATAGGAGTCGATCAAATTGGCAACCTCTGGTTCGGAGGCTGGGGTTCCTCCCGCATATACCGATATAGGCCCAATCGTCTTCCCTATTCAGATCCGGACTATTACACAGAACTTGCCAACGGGGTCTGGTCCAGAATAGCCTATACAGCCAATACAGCAGGAGTCGCCGCCGATATCAGAGGCTTCGTCTGGATTGCCGACAATAACAATGGTCGCCTCCTGCGCATTGATGAAACCCTCCCCGATGGCGATCATCCCGCTAGTGTCATCACCACCATGAACACCAACTCCTATGGTGGTAATATGAGGGGAGTGGGAGTTGATTTCGATGGACATCTCTGGGGCATCAGTCACAATGCCTCAACTGCCACCAAGCTTGAAATTACTGCAACCGGCGATGCTTCGGGTACCGGGCAGACTCTTAATGTAGGCAGTAATCCGTACACTTATTCCGATTTCACCGGCTACGGTCTCCACAATTTCACTCGTCCCCAGGGAACTTACGCTTTCACTTTTACTGCTTGTGAAGATTCCAGCGGACCCCCGACCTGGCATTCAGTAGTCTGGTCTGCCACTCAGCCCACCGGCACCAGTGTCAAGGCTTTTGCCCAGACAGCAAATGTTCAGAATGAACTCAACCAGGCTACCGAATTTGGTTCCTGGGATAGTTCTCCGGCTGTTTTTGCAGATCCTCCAGGGCCTTTATCCCTCAATCCTTCCGATTACATCAAAATAACTTTTCTGATGTCAACAGAAATTAAGGAAGTTTCCCCTATCCTTCACGATTTCAGTATTATTTTTCAATGCCCCGATGATGTCCCGGAAAAAAAGCGTATAGTTCACTTTCGCTGATTGTCTTTTCTCCTTCACCCCTTCTCCCTCCGTTTTTCTCTCATTTTTCAAACAAGATATTCAATTTCCTCATAAATATGGTTCCAAAATTTTTCTTTTGGCCAAAAGTGATTAGAATACCTGCATATGAATCCAATTCTTTTTTCAATATTTCTTTTTCTGTCTTCCCAAAACTCACCGGCTCAGGTTGAATTGAATTTTGGCGGGGGTTTGTTCCAGGGCAATCCCGCCGGAAAGATTGAAGTCGGCTTTGATGCAATTTCTGATTCCATTGGTTTTGGACTGGTCGCCCCTTTCATTACCTCATATAAAAATAACAATTTTGAATTCTATTCCAGAGGTTGGGATTCCCCTGGAGATTATGCTCACACTATTCGCTATCTCAGCTGGCGTGGTCAACATAATCAATTGAAGGGACAAATAAGAATAGGAGAAGAATACAATTTCACTTTGGGTAACAGCCTTTTGATGCATCACTTCAACAATCTCATCTTCATGGATCATCAACACAGCAGCGGTTCCCTCGACTTGAAAGATGATAATCTGCATCTGCAGGGATTTATGAATGATTTCGTAGAACCCGAAATTTTTGGCGGCACACTTTCTTTCAATTTTTTAAGCAGATATAAGCTAGGAGCTTCTTTTCTCCTGGACAATAAATTCCCCAAAGAACTTTCTGATCCTGAAAATATGAGCCACTCAATTGATATAGATCAAGAAAGGGGAAAACTGACTCCCTTTTCAACCACTAAATTTTTCAACAGTTCAATTTTTGCCAATTTCAACTTCAATCAATACTGGTCAGCAGGAATCACCCTCTCCTCATTAAAACCGGATTCTTTTGATTACTATGGAGGGCAAATTCATCTTGAAGCCAAGTTTGAACCCAAAAATTTCAAACTGGGTTTCAAAACATCTGTAGCCGGAGGATTTGATAAATTTTCTCCTTGGTTGATGGATTCTTTTTATCTGATGAGACGTTATTATTCTGAAATAGATGCCGGACAAACAACTCTGCATGAAAAATTATCCAATAAAACAAATCCCGGCTGGGGAGGAAATTTTGATTTTTTCCTTGGTTATAAAGATAATCTGTTCCTGGAAGGAGGAATTAAACATACTGATTTAAATTCTGTTTTTCATATGTCAGGTGAATTTATCATAACCAAAAAATTTATATTGGCTTTTTATGGGGCAGGAGATCTATCTAAAAACTACATGTTCAGTATGATATCAAGGATTTCTGTTTACAAAAACTGGTATCTATGGGGGCAGGCAAAAAGGCTTTTTGCAATTATTCCGGGAAACAACTACTATGAATCCTCAAGTTGCTATTTGGCAGGTATCGGATATAAATTAAGAACAGGAAATTAAATCAATAATCATGCAAATAAACTACAACTTACTAACCCCCCTGTCTCCTCAAGAGCTGGGAACCAAAGTAAACAGTATTCTGGAAAAAAATTCCGCCAAAATCAATTCGGCTTTTGCCAGGGGAGTATTGCCAGGTCTCGAACCAGGTCAACTCATAAATGGCATTTATCAACTGGCCTTAAATAATAATGAGTTTAGAGATACCGTTGAAAATACTATCTCTGAATTTCCCAAAAAAATGATTCTCAATCTGCTCTCAGGTGAATTATCTGGAGAAGTACTTCATTATTTGAGTTTTTTTCCCTTTGAAACTGGGCTGCTCAAACTTATCGTCAGCCACGATAATGTTGAAAACAAAACTCTGGCCAAAATGGCAAGTCACCAAAATGAAGAAATAGTATTGATAATCGCGGACAACCATCGTCGTCTCATAAAAGCTCCCGATATTATCGAAAAATTATATCTCAACGAAATTACTCCAATGTCCACTGCCAACAAAATTATAGAATTGGCTGCCAGACACAAGCTTGAATTGAATCTTGAAGCCTATTACGAAATGATTAAAGCCATTGAAAGTGAAATTGATGAAGAAGAAGATCCGATAGATGCAGAGTTGAAAGCAGTTGAACAGGATCACAAGTTTAAAAATGCAGAAAAAGAGATAATTGAAGAGGATCAGGAAGACGAGGATGAACTGGATTTATCCCGTCCTGTAAGAATTTCTCAACTTCCCGTAACAGCCAAAATCAGACTGGCTCAGGTTGGCAATCGTTTTCAACGCGCCAAGTTGATCAGGGATGGCAGCAAAATGGTATATATGGCTGTAATTAAATCACCAAGGATTACAGACAGGGAAATTGAAGAATACAGCAAAAACAAACAGATGCCCGAAGATATCATCAGATTTATTGCTTCAAAGAAAGAGTGGATCAAATCTTATCGCATCAAGTTAAACCTGGTTCATAACCCCAAAACACCGATTACTATCTCTTTGAACCTGCTCAATTCCATCAGAGCCCACGATTTGAAATCTCTGGCCCGTTCCAGAAATATTCCGCAGGTTATAAGGCAGGCAGCTGACCGCAGGCTGAAAAAGAAATAAGGAAACCATGATGTTCATAAATTTTCTCAACAAATTTTTTTCCACCTGCTTTAATAATTCGGCTCGTGTTAAGAGCATTTCACAAAATAAGGAAAAGACCAAAGGAGATTTTTTTACTTTCGTCTTCATCTTTCTTTTTGCCTCCCACCTTTTTCCTCTTGGCAAAATAATCGAAGGCTACCTCAAAAATTCCGGTCTGGGCACCACTGAACTCCTTATTTTTTTGAAAAGAGTAGCAGTTTACGATCTAATCCCCTTGCTTCTTCTATTTCTCTTGTTTCATTTTTACCTAAACAAAAAGGCAAAACTCAAAGAGAATCTGCATCTTATCTTTGTTGTCTGGACTCCCGCCCTCTTAATCAGGACTTTTTTTGAAGGCATCCCGAATATTTTTCCCCAACTTTCATTCTATCCCCTGCCCTTTGTAACAGTCCCTCAACTTCTGGCCTATGCGGAAGGAATTATTACAGCTTTTGCCTGTTACAATATTTTTAAACGGAACAAGGTAGTTGAAATTGACATAAATAGAAAAAAATCAATACTTATTCTCTGGTTTGCATTTGTTTTGACCGGTTTTACCATAATGTTCTGGCAACCCTTTTATGATTCAACTCCTTTTTTTATAAAAGCCCCAAACTTCACTTTGGCTGCCAACAATGGCAAGAGTTGCTCTTTGTCAGATTATAAAGGGAAAACTATTTTCCTGGAATTTTGGAAGTTCAACTGCCCCCAATGCAAAAAACAAGCTAAAGAAATAAAGAAACTGGCAGACAAGATTAATCCCGAAAAAGTGGCGATTATCACTGTTCATACCAGCGGAGCCGGTCCTGATTCCAAGGTTGCTAAAAAAATGATTGAACACAAAAACATTACCCTCTGCTTTGACAACAGAAGGGTATCAAGAAAATACTCCAAGCTGCCCCCTTACCACAAGTTACAATCTGTTCCTCATATGATGATTATTGACAAAAATGGATATATCCGCAAAATAATGCGAGGTTACAAACCTTACCGACTTTTAAAAAGCACTCTGGATGATTATTTGTAATCATCCTGGCATATAATAACCCTTTATCCAGATACCCGTAATTTATTGGATAGAAAGTAGAGCTGTCAATGCATAAATATCTTAACCTAACTTTATTATTGACCCTGATATTGGTTTTCCCAGGTTGCAAAAAAAAGCAACAAGCAGTCGATGCTCCTGACTTTGAAATCAAATCAATCGATAAAACACCCTGTAAACTGAGTGATTATCAAAACAAACTGGTTCTCTTGGAGGTCTGGTCTTATAATTGTCCCCATTGCAGAAAACAAGCAAAGGTCCTCAATAAATTGGCCGATGCAATGAAAGACAAGGTCAAAATTCTTTCAGTTCACAGCAGAGGCGGAGATAAAGCCAGAAGAGTCGTCAAAAAACTTATTCACAATGATAATATCAAAATTTGCCTCGACAATGGTAGTCTGTATAAAAAGCTCAAAGAACTCAAAGATCCTCATAAACCTAGAGGTGTACCCCATATGGCAATTGTCAAGTCAGGAAAAATCGTTCAAACACTGAGAGGCTACAAGGAATTGGATGTCCTGAAAAATGCCCTTGAGAATCATTTATAATCTCTCCACCTGATCTAGACTTTTTTAAAACTTCCCATCTTTGTTGCCTCCCCCTTTCAAGTACCACAATACCATCTTCAAGCTTTCTTTCGTTTTGATATTCTACTACCTTCCAAATTTGATCTGCCCCCTGCTTTTTCTTTTTCATACTAAACGTCAAAGTATTTTATCAGATTGTACAATTTTGGTAAAGGTTCTACAAGCTCAATTTTGCAAGGATTTCAGAAAAAAAAGGGAAGTTGTTGGAAGTGTGACTGATAAAAAGAATCTGGTAGAGGAAAAAGAAGCGAGAGAAACTTGGACCAGTTTAGAGAATATTTGGGTGGTAATGGGGATATTTAGTCAACTGGAACTACATCGGTTACCCAACGCTGATAACTGACTATTACTTCGGAAGGATGGTTTGGATCGAAGGTTTGACCGATAAAGACAATGGCATTGGCACTGGCTCTGTAGTCAAAACCATTGCTGCGAGAGCGCTCTAGTGCTTCTCCATCTTTACTGGCTGCAATGGAAAGACTAATGGGAACATGGTGCAATCTTACCGGTGAAGAAGAAGCAACAATGTCTTCGATTATTATCTGGAGAGTTGGACCAAGATCTGATTGACAGATTGAACCAACCTGACCACCCAAATACTGAACAACATCAAGATAACCTTGTCCTACCTGATTGGCAGAATCACAACCATTGGGGGGTGGACCAATGATGGCATGAGCTTTGCCAACACCGCCTGTGTCTTCAGCACCTTCAAGAATTGAAACAGTTGGTCCAATTACATTCCACATACAATTTGGATCGTAATTATCCATACCGCCACTTTCGCTGCCACCACAATCGTCCTTGAGTTCCTGAGCTCTTTCATCTGAAACATAAAGAACAACCAAGGCTGCATTGGGACGAATTTTAGCAAGATTACCAGATTGTCTGGGAAGATGGTTAATAATAGCATCGTATCCTGAGGTTATCCCATTTTCCGTTCCACCTTCTGAAGGATAAGAACCAAAAGGTTCCATGACACAAGCCTGGAACTTGGAAAGATCAGAGGGAGTGAGAAAATAGTCATCGGCTTGTTCTTGACCTGTACAGAAATGTCCTCCTTGATCAAGACCTACACCAACAACTCCCATTCGGAAGTCGAGGCCATAACTGATGGCTCTATTGAAGAAGTCAACTGCATTGGCTGCAACTGAACTTTGTTCTTCATACATGGAACCGGATTCGTCAATTACCCAGATAATATCGGCTATGGGTACTGTTCCTACACTGTAGGATTCACATTCGACTTCATGTTCGGCGTCAATCCCGGCAAAACCGGTTGAATTGGAAAAATCGTCCAAATCCATGATAGATGTTTTGGAAGAATCTTGATAATTAGCTCTTCTGGCGACCCCTCCCTGAACGACCAAATATCTTTCTTCGACAACCTGTTCACCGTCAACTTTCTTTTTTGGTTCGGCCATTTGAACAGTAATGGAAATAATGAAATTGGTATCGTTCATGCCAAAGGAATCATCTTCAGGAAGGCCCTGGAAGTCGGTTCCTGGTCTGCCCAGGATAGCCTGGAGCACTGTATTTCTGACCCCACCTGCCATGTTTACATTGGAAAGACTGACATCGAAAATAGCATTGACATAAGTTGGATATTCTTCGTGACTCAGTGTTTTGGAACCTGAAGCCCTCATGATAATATTCTCGCCAAAAGCTTCTTCTATTCGGTTTTTAACGATGGCAAAATTGTCATCAATATTTTGGATTGGTGAACCATCAGCAGCTTCCAGAGATTTAGTAAGGGTAAAACCTGCAACCTCTGACATGGAATCCTCAAGATCGTGGCAAATAGCTGCTTCGTAAGTACCCTTGTTAGATATAATGAGGTGACTGAGCACAGCATCCTGCGCTAGAGCCAATTCAATTTTATCAAGAGAAACAAACTGAACCGGTTTACGACCCAGGGGATTTTCTTCACTCATTGGATTGCAAACAAAAGTTCCTTCTTCACCATCAGGAATTCCGTCACCGTCTGTATCAGGATCCAGACGATCAGTTTCGCCCTGAGCACACTGAAAGGAATAATAGGGAGCACAGGTTCCATCACCGAGGCAATTCTGACCATCCCCACACATTTCATCTTCGAGTTCACTTCCATAAACACAGACATCTTTACAATTACCAAGTTTGCCGTCACCGTTGCGATCTTCGTCGCCATCACCAACTCCGTCGCCATCACTATCAGGATCTGTGTAATCAGGTTTGCCGTCACCATCATAGTCCGGAACTGGAGTAGAAAGATCTTCGTCGCCTGCTTCGATTGAATCGGGAACTCCGTCGCCATCGGAATCCTTGTCGATATAATCAGGAAATCCATCGTCATCGGAATCACGGTTGCTGGCGCAGCCTTCATCTCCGTTGGAAATGAAATCGCCATCATCGTCTTCATCGGGTTCACATTCATTTACATTGTTGGTGTTGTTATTATTGTTATTATTGGTACAACTGTTGAAACAATCAGGATCGGAATCTTCCGTGTTGAAACAACTGGACATAACCAATGACAAAAACAGTACCAGGAAAAATTTTGAATTTTTCATTTATAACCTCTGAAATTTTAAGGATAAAGAATATAATTACTTAGTTTCCTTTGCAGACTTGAATTTAATCAGGCTTGGAAAGATTTTTTTAACATATAATCACTCTAATAATCACTTCTAAAATAAAATATGGATTAGTCAAGGGATTACAAAAATCGAAAACATAGTTCAATTTAAAATGTAGTGTCTGTTGGGTCCAACAGCAAATACTTTGTCAAAAAATACGAAAATCGATTTTGAAAAATGAAATCCGGAAATTCACAAATTATCCACTGGGTTAATTTGTGAAAAATACCAGACAATTCATTTGCCTGAAATAGTATAGTTTAAGTTTAGAATTCTGTCGAGTTGATATTGGAATATTTATTATTTTTCTCTTCAACTCTCTCCCTCACAATGAACAAGTTCCCAATAAATCTGTATATGAATACGCTTTTTTTAATTAAACCGTTTGCATGGGATTTTATGCAGAAAAATCAGGTGGGAGCAGGCAGAAAGATAGAGTGACTGAAAAAAGCTTATTGTTTTACAGCGGTGAATTCACCGTCAAAGTTTCCTCCAGACAGAGTACCATACCAGGAACCTGGTTGCATGTTGCTATCATTGACTATTGGAGAAACACCTCTTAATCTGAGAAGATTGAGGCTGACTTCTATATTATCGAGAGCCTGAATGATTTCGTCGATGGCATCCATCTTGTTATTGTCACAGGCGCTGTAAACAGGACTATACACAGAGGGAGCGTCAGACCAGATAGAGTAAATCAAGTCGTCAATAGCAATAGCTATGGCGTCACAATCAATCAGATCTTCAAGTGCATCCTCAAGGCTGTAATAACAGGGTCCGCCATTGGAACAAGTGACTCCGGTCACAACTACATCAATAGCCCAGCGAATTAAGCCTCCTACCACATTCTGGATCGAGTACTGGTCAATATAGAAGGTTCCGCAGATTTCACGGGAAGTAAAATCTTCGGGAATAACCTGGAACCCGAGAATATCTTCAGGTGGAGAAGAAACATAGTTGCCTCTGTATTCGAATTCAACCATATCCCAGACTTGGGTACCATAATATTCATCGTTGCCCATGGCTACAAGATTTACAGTATGCAAAACACGCATGTCATCTACGATATCACTGACGTCACCCAGGGCGACAATCAGATCTTGAGCCCATCCAGGCACATATTCACTGATTAAATCCTGCAAAAAGTCATTTACCGCACTCATGAGCCAGGAAGGAATCCCCCCAATGGAGAAATTGCCGAGGATAATATCTCGCAGTATTTCTGATGCAGTGAGAATACCACCCAGGATAGGATGAACCGCATCCCTGAGGTGAAGCATGGAGTCAAAATTCCAGGTTCCACCCAATCTGGTGGGAGAATCCTGCAAATTGCAATCATCGGGATTTATACAGATGCCGTTAATACAAACATCGTTGGGATCAGAGCAAGGAACTTCGTAACAATTATCTTCGCCTTCTCCCACACAAACACCGTCTTCGCAAAGAAAACCGGTGGGGCAATCGTCGTTGTTTGTACAATTACCGGGTTCGTTTACACAATAGCCACCGATACAAACCTTGCCTGCAGGACAGGGATTGGCGGTTGAAAGGAGATCGCATTTTTCACCATCTCCGGGAGGAAGACAGGAATCGCCGATACAAATATAAGGACTGATACAATCATCATCGGTTGTACAACTGCCGCCGCCGGTAACTTCAATACAAACTCCTTCATCACAAATAGGAGCGATGGCAGGACAATCAATATTGTTTTCACAAGGACCGCCACTGCCGTTGTCCTGAACTTCAACCTGCATTAAAACAGGTTCAACTGAAAGACCATCAAGGGTTGCCCGGATATTTGCAGTATAAGGAGCTGTACCGGTATTGAACAAGATGGAGGCACGACCGCCAACATCTGTATTGACCGTAATCTGCTGATTCTGAGCACCGCTGGAATCCTCAAGTATGGTGTCAGCGCCCTGTGGCTCAACCAGTTCAAAGGTTACGGGTCGATTGGACAGATTTTGTTCACCACTGCCGCCAATCATTGTATAAGCTCTTACTCCAAGAGAAATCCTGCGGCCGATATAGGTTACTGAGGGATTATCCAAGGCTTCCAATCTGGCCAGTATATCTCTGACTTCAACTGAATATTGCCGGGAACAGACTCCTTCACCGGAAACAAGAATTTTATAACTTCCGGCATTTGATCCGGAAAATTCTACCGTGGCCATTCCGTTGGCATCGGTAATCATGGTGTTAGAACTGAGGGCTCCTCCTTCACCACCGGCAATTACTTCGACACCAAGCTCATAACCTGCAGCCAGACCGTCTTGATAGTCTTCACTTTCGGTTCTTTTGACAACCATAGCTTTCAAAACAACCTGCTCCCCCGTGATTATCTCAAAATCAACTTTGCCCACAGGAACTAGATAAAAACCAGATTCCTCACTGGGTTCACATGTTTGATGTTGATTGTTAGTATTGTTGACATTATTTTCATTGTTGCTGTCGCCTGAAGAATTGGCACAACTCATAAAAACAAAAGCGGCAATGACCATGAAAATCCGGGATAGAATTCTTTTTGAAAACATCATCTACTCCATTCTGGGTAAAGAATATGAATTGATTAAAAAAACAAAAAACCCAAGTTGAAAATTCTGCCTTAGAACAAAATTAATCATCAATGATTGATGTTCGTTTTTCAAACCTTTTAGGTTCTGTTGTATTGATAGTATACCCTAATTAATATATTTTCAAATAGGACAAGTGGTTTTAAAGAATAAACCCGGAAGATGCTGTTAATACAGGGACAAAAGCCTTATTCAACTTTATAGCCCCATCTTTTAACAGGAATATAAGAATGTCAGTCTGAAAAATCGAGACTGAATTGTATGATCCTGCCCTCGTCACTTTTCTGCCAGGGATTGGAATCTGTTTCAAAAAAATTGACCATCTTGCGATTTTGCACCAGAACCTGAGCTTTCAAGGTTTGTATATTTTCTTTTTGAGCCAGTTTGAGGCAGGCGGACAGTAATTTTTTGCCGATTCCCCTGCGGCGCTGTGTATTTTTAACTGCAAAAGCAATTTGCGCTTCCTTGCCGGATTTTGAAAATTCAGCCATTCCAACCGCCTCCTCATTGCCGTCTAATTTGATAAAAGCAACCAGAATATGGAAATTTTCCTTTTCAAAAGACTTGTACAGATATTTGCCAATATTTTTCCCTGAACTGAAAAATCGCAACATTTTTTCCCGCTGGGAGAAAGAATGAAAAATTCTTCTGATGTCTTCCAGATCCGTGGGCAAAGCCTGCTTGATAGTGATATTTTTCCCATTGTCCAGTTGATGGCGATAAATAATTTCTGGTTTGTAATCAAGAAAAACAGGGTTGAGAACTGGAAAATGAATTTTATTGACAACCTGATTGTAAAGTTCTTTTCTATAATCAGGATGAGCAATGTGAATCAACCCCAAAGCTCTTTGGGTCAATGTTTTTCCGGCCAAATTGATCGAACCGTATTCAGTAAGAACATAATCAATATTATTTCTTTTTAAAACAATACCTTCGCCGTCTTTGAAAAACGGCAAAATATTGGAAACACCATCCTTGTCCACAGAGGAGAAAGCCAAAATAGAATTCCCTCCGGGAAACCTACTGATTACACTGGCAAATTCGTCCATGCCGGCAATATCAGAATAAAACCCTCTCTCGTCATGACCCGCACAAACCTGACCGGAAAGATCAAGTTTTTGAGGTGTATTGATGGAAATAAATCGGGAATGCTGGCGAATGATTTTACTGGAAGACACATATTCTGCAGTTTTCATTTCCACAACCGGAGAATCATCAAGGAATTCATAAAACATTCTGGTGCCGATGGCAAAACTTGCCACAACCTTGCCTCTGTTTACTTCTTTGAATCTGTTGGTAACTACCCCTTCATTGATCAAATGCATCAACCAGTCCGAAATTACAAAAGAATGGACTCCAATATCTTTTTTCAGGAAACTCTGCTTTACAGCATTCCAGGGTGCCGGCCCTATTCCCATCTGGATAGTGGCTCTGTCTGGAATCAGATAACTGATATGGCGACCGATACTTTCTGCAACTTCAAGAGACAGTTCGGGAGGCTCGAATTCGACAACCGGTTCGGAATGTTTTACAAAATAATCTATGTCGCGAAAATGAAGAAATGAATCACCGTGGGTTCTGGGCATGAATTGATTAATCTGTGCCACCACTAATTTTGCACCTTCAATAGCCGCTCTGGTGATATCTACTGAAACCCCCAGGCTGAAATATCCATGACTGTCAGGAACTCCCACCTGAATAAAAACAACATCCAGTGCTTTGTCGTGTTTGAAAGACTCTGTTATTTGAGCAGGTTGTCCGGGAATGTAATCGGCCTTGCCTTCCAAAAAAGATTGACGCTGTTTACTGGTCAGAAAATAATATGAAGGTTTGGGGTAATAATCGGAACTCAGAAGGGGGACTTCACGAAAAGACCAGCCAAAAATAAGATGAAGACCTTTTTTCTCCACCAGGGGCAGTAGTTGATCCACCAAATAAGCAGGCTCTCCCGCTCCGGTTCCGATAAAGACCTTGCTGCCGTCTGTAATTTCCCTGAAAATTTCTTCACAATCCTTAGTTGAAGCACGAATATACTTCCGCCAGTTATAGATTGTCATCAAGTACCGGCTCCTTTGATTGGGCTGACCCTGTCGACAATTTCCAGACCGTAAGCTTTGATTCCGGCTAATTCATACTGATGTTCGGTGATCAATTTCAATTTTTCCACCCCAAGTTCCTTCAGTACCTGAGCACCCAAACCGAAATTATGTTTTTTGGTGTTAAGAACATCTTCATCCTGAGGTTCAATGATATGCTTATTCATGCATTCACTCAGACTGAAAGTCCCATCGTCAATGTATACAATAATCCCTTTGCCGGCGGCTTTTATCATTTCAAGGGAACGCTGCAGCACTTGTCCGCAATTACAACGTCCAATCCTAAAAAGGTCTGAAATATGGCAACCTCGGTGCATTCGAACCAGAGTTGGCTCTTTTTCTTCAATTTCACCCAGTGAAATAGCCATCAATTCTCTTTCATTTACAGGTGAAGTGAATATCCTTACATCCATTTCAACGGTTTCACCGGATATTTCAAAAGGAAATCTGCGATGGATCTTTTCTTTGACCAGATATTCATGGTTCAACCGGTAAACAATAAGATCATTCACCGATAATATGGCCAGTTCGTGTTCCTGGCAGAACTTTTCCAAATCATCTCTTCTGGCCATGGTTCCGTCTTCATTCATCACTTCACAAATAACTCCTGCAGGGAAAAGACCGGCAAGTCGTGCCAGATCCACACTGCCCTCAGTCTGTCCCACTCTCACCAGAACCCCTCCTCTTTGGGCTTTCAATGGAAAAATATGTCCGGGGGAAATCAAATCGTCAGAAGTCGCCTCTTTGGCAACAGCTGTTTTAATGGTTTTAGCCCTGTCAGCCGCACTGATTCCGGTGGAAACTCCTTTGCGAGCTTCTATGGAAACGGTAAAGGCTGTGTTAAAACGGGATGAATTATCGTCTACCATCATTTTAAGACCCAATTGTTCAATTCTATCGGGCATGAGAGTGAGACAAATCAAACCGCGACCATATTTGGCCATAAAATTTACAGCTTCAGGCGTAACTTTTTCAGCTGCCAGAACCAGATCACCTTCATTTTCCCGATCTTCATCATCCGTAAGGATGACCATCCTTCCAGCTTTAATTTCTTTTATTGCCTTTTCAACTCGCAAAATGGCTTCCTGTTCATTTTCACTGAAAAACATTATTTACCTCGTTTCAAGGTTATTACTCAAAAAATTAGCTATATATCTGGCTATAAGATCTACTTCAATATTTACCGGCTCCCCCGGTCTGAGATATTGTAAAGTTGTTTCCCTGACAGTGAGGGGGATAACTGCCACCGTAAATCTGCAACCGGTTATCTCTGCCACTGTAAGGGAAACACCATTGACAGTGATAGAACCCTTGGGGGCAATAAATTTCCGGTATTCTGCGGGAAAGTTAACAGCCAGATTGAATTGCCGTCCCTGGTTGACAATTCTGGCCACCCTGCCCTGACAATCAACATGGCCGGAAACAAAATGGCCGTCAAAACGCCCTGTTGCCGGCAAAGCCCTTTCCAAATTCAATTTGCGACCTTTATGCCAAGTGGAAAGGGTGGTACGTTTCACTGTTTCTCCCACTGCATCAACAGTAAAAGTTTTGTTGGTGGGATCTTTGCCGACACAGGACAAACACATCCCTTCAACACAAATGCTGTCTCCAATTTTGATTTCGTCCAGAGGAAGTTTGGATTGCACAACTACCTTCAAGGATCGCGCTTCTGGTCTCGTTTCTTTGAGAATTCCAACTTCTTCAATAATACCTGTAAACATATTAATTGTTAAAACTTTCCTTGCAGGAGCAGATCATCACCGATCCTGCTGCAAGTATAACTGGAAAGACGTTTCATATCTTTCACCAGATATGATTTTTTTGAACCAAACCCATTGACGGCTGCATTGTCAAGCATAAACACCGGTGCATAAAAAAGTGCAATTTCATCAACAATCTGCTCTTCAATTAAGGAGGCTGCCAATTTGCCACCACCTTCAACCATAACCCGGTTTAAACCGAGTTCAGCCAGTTTATTGAATACAAAATGCAGATCAAAATAACCATCAGGTCGAACCGGACTTTTGATTAATTTTGCCGGCAAAATTTCTTTTTCTGATATTTCCAACTTATCGGAAACAACAAAATAAATCTGTCCTTCTCCATTTTTAAAAACATTGGCATGGAGATTGAAATGTTTCAACTTGGCATCAAGGATAAATCTTAACGGATCTTTTCCCTGGGGCAAGCGGCAATTAAGCCTTGGATTATCACTGGCAAAAGTATTGCCCCCCACCATGACTCCATCTGCAAAATTTCGCCATTCATGAACAAGTTTTCGAGAACCGGAGGAGGAAATATAGCGGCTTTCTCCAGTGTGATCGGCAATTTTCCCATCCAGGGTAAGAGCCAGTTTCAAAAGTACATGAGGTCGATTTTTCCGGATACGGGCAAGAAAACCTTTTATCATTTCCTCTCCCTCTTCCAGAAGGATATTTCCCTCGACCTTCAGCCCGGCATTTCTGAGAAAAGCTCCTCCTCCACCTGCTTTCTGATGAGGATCCCTGACGGAAAAATAAACATTGATGAGTCCAGCATTTTTAATGGCCTTGGAACAGGGAGGAGTTTTGCCGAAATGATTGCATGGTTCCAAAGTTACATAAATTGAAGCTCCTTTTGCTTCAATTCCGGCATCTTTGATGGCTTTAATCTCGGCGTGGGGCAAACCAGCTCCTTGATGCCACCCTCTACCTATAATTTTGTTGTTTTTAACTATAACAGCTCCCACAGGAGGATTAGGAGCAGTACGACCCAGACCTTTTTCAGCTAATTTGAAGGCTTCACGCATGAAATTTTCATGCCTGGATTGGTTTTGCACTCTGATATTCTTTCCTGATCTGAAACGGGAACTAATTAATTCCCGTTGTGCCTTACTCATTGCGAAGATTCGATTTTGTTGATCCTTCTCAGATGACGGCCTCCCTCAAACTCGGTGTCAAGAAAGGTGTCGACTATATGCTGAGCCAGTTCATACCCTGTTGTTCTGCCACCGAGACACAGCACATTGGCATTGTTATGTTGTCTGGATTTGGTGGCACTGTATGATTCTGAACAAAGAGCAGCTCTGATTCCAGGAACTTTATTGGCAGCAATAGACATTCCCAATCCAGTTCCACACATCAGAAGACCCATTGAACCTTCGTTTTGCAGTACTTCAGCACACAAATCTCTGGCTATGTCGGGATAATCTACTGATTTACCTGAAAAAGTGCCAATATCATCGACGTCATATTCATTGCCAACCAGATGGATCTTCAGTTTTTCCTTGAGTTCATAAGCTCCATGATCGCTTCCGATGACGACTTTCATGGCTTATCTTCCTCTG
>JAQICJ010000176.1 GCA_027858615.1 Deltaproteobacteria bacterium | reverse complement strand
CAAACCCTTGCAGAAATGACCCTCTCCGAAAAAAGCAAAAAACAAGAGGGAAAAGTAGAAAAGAAGTGGGCAAAAATGCCGGAAATAGAAAAAGTGGAGAACAATTTTGGACTTTTGGGAAGAAAGGGGAAAAAGTAGAAAACTTGACCTGGTCAGGTTGCTCTATTGCTCTCTTAGTGCTCAATAAATTCGCGGAGTTTGGGGACTAGTTTTTGGAAGGCTTTGGCTCGGTGGCTTATTTTGCTTTTTTCGGAGAGGGTCATTTCTGCAAGGGTTTGGCCTGAGGAAATCTCGAAGATGGGATCATAACCAAAGCCGCTGTCTCCCCTGGCAGCATGAGTAATGGTGCCTTTGCATTCCCCGTTTACAGTAATAACATAATTGTCTTTGGGGTCCGGGCAGAAGGCAATCACACTGACGAATCTGGCTTTGCGGTTGCGGGCATTTTTCATGTTTTTGAGAATGAATTCATTGCGTTCCCTGTCATCTGCGGAATTTCCCGCATAGCGGGAGGAATGGATTCCGGGTTCTCCGTTGAGGGCGTCAATTTCAAGTCCGGAGTCGTCGGCAATTGAGGGCAGTCCCGTTTGAGTGGCTCTTTCCAGTGCTTTTTTAATGGCATTTTCCTTGAAGGAGTCACCATCTTCAATTACTTCGGGCAGATAGTCAAATTTGTCCAATCCCCAGAAATCAAGCTTCATATCTTCTGTCAATTTGGTTAATTCTCTGATTTTGCCGTTATTAGTGGTGGCAAAGAGGATAATTCTGTTGGTCATATCTTTTTCATCAATGGGACAGTATTTTTTGATGGTTTTGATGAGGATAAGGGGTTTGATGGGTTTGGTAACAAAAGTGTCGGCTCCAGCTATGTTGGCTTTTTTACGGCTTTTTTCTCCTGTTCTTGAGGAGAGCACCACTACCGGAAGATCTTCCAGAAAAGAATCACGCTTTATTTCAGTTATAAGCTCATATCCGTTCAATCTGGGCATTTCAAGATCGGTGAGGAGCAATTCGAAATCTTGAGCATGCAACAGATTCCATGCTTCCCAGCCATCTCCCGCTTTGGTGATGTTGTAGCCCTGGTTCTGTAGAATTCGGGTTGCTGCTTCCCGTACACTTTTGGAGTCATCACATACAAGGATGCGAGGAGTAAGAATATGTTTAGAATCTTGGGTTTTGACATTGAATCCGATAATTGGTCGTGCCAGATTTGCCAGGAATGAGATGTTGAAGATCATCTGGATGGTTCCGGCACCCGAAACAATGGCTCCTGCAAAATACTTGAGTTCCATCAACATTTCACCCAGAGGTTTTACAGTAACATCTTTGACTCCTACAATTTCATCACAGGTTATTGCAAAATATTTATTTCCGTGGGCAAGAATAATCAGAGGAATTTCATTGTTTTTGACGTTTGTCGGGAGATTGAAATAATGGTGCAGGGATATGATGGGTATTGATTCGTCTTTCCAGAGGATACGATGTCCGTTTTTCAAGGTTTTGACACTGTAATAATGCATGGTTTCAATTGCATAGGAAACCGGGATTCCATATACTTCATTGCCCAATTTAAACAGGAGTGCCTGGCTGATGAAGGAAGTAAGTGGAACTTTTATGATAAATTCGGTGCCCAGATTATATTGAGTTATAACGGAGATATCGCCACCGAGCTTTTCAATTTTTGCCCGAACCAGATCTAGTCCGACTCCTCTTCCGGAATGGGCCGTGGCTTTGTCTTTGGTGCTGAATCCGGGCAGAAAAATAGCATCCAGCAATTCTTCTCCTGAAAGAAGTTTTAATTTGCCTGTTTCAGTAAGCATTCCCCTTTTTTTGAGCATTGTTTTAACTTTTTCGGTGTCAATGCCATTGCCGTCATCCTTAATGGAAATGATGGCGAAATTTCCTTCTTGTTTGGCTTGGACTTTGATTAGTCCAGCGGGATTCTTGCCTTGTGCTTTTCTTAATTCCGGTTTTTCGATACCATGAGTTACACAATTACGAACAATCTGGATAAGAGGGGTAGAAAGGGCGTCTACAATCCCTTTGTCAAGTTCAACTCCTTCTCCTTCCAATTTGATGTCAACTCTTCTTCCTGTTTGAAAAGCAATTTCTCTGGCTGTATTTTTGAGTTTGAGAAAGAGGAGCTTGAGGGAAGTTATCCGCAGGTTGATCAGATTATTTTGAAAGCTGCCCGCAACATCCTGAAGCTTGGTGCATTCCCGGTTCAGGTTGGTGGTGGAATGTTCAAGGTTATAGATTAATTCGGCAATTTCGACTTCAAGTTCCTGAAGTCTTTCCAATTTGTCAGCTTCACTCATCTGATTGCGATCTTCAAGGACATAGTTTTTTAAAGTGTGGTGACTGAGGAGAAGGTCTTTGCTTATACTGTTGAATTCATCTCTGGATTTTTCAATTTGAGTTCTTACAAAAACCAGTTCTTCTGAATTGGAGACAAGGTCATTGATGTTGTTGACCGGAACTCTGAGATATTTGGATGTTAAAGATGTCTGCTCGAATTGTTTTTCCTGATTAACCGGATCAGAAAGAGAGGATTTTTTTCCAGTTATTTTTTTTGAGTCTGATTTGGATGACTCTTTTCTGGATTTTTCAGTGTAGTGGGCAAAGCCTTTGGCTTTTGCTTTTTCCAGGTTGGTTTTCATCTGTTCCAGGTTGTTTACATTTTTATTGATGGCTTCAGAAAGCAGATCGATGCAATGGTATATAAAAGGCAGACTGTTCTTTGAGGGAATAACATTTTTTTCGTTGAGATTTTCAAAATAATCCTCCAGCAGATTGGAGGCTTTACTGATTCTGTCCTGGCCGACAGTAGCGGCGGATCCTTTGAGAGTATGGGTAATCCTGAATAATTTATAGGTGACATCCTGACCTGCAGCCAGTTTTTCCATCTCTTCGTTGAGGTTGGCAAGGTGTTCTTCAGCCTCACCAATGAATACCTCCATGAGGATTTCCTGCATCGAATCCATTTCATTATCATATTCATCATTATCGTTATTCTTAGCTTCCCTTTTTACTTCTTCTTTTGCTCTTTTTGGAAAGGGATGATTATGAGAATCAACTTGGGATTTTTGAGCAGTAATTGAAGCATTATCCCGTTGTTGCTTTTGGTTGATTTCAGCACTTTCAAGCAGGTTTTTAATTATTCCAAATCTTTTTTCCCTGTAAATAATGGTGCGACTCAGGATTTCTAATCCGGCCAGGATGTATAGCGTATCTTCTGCAGAGGGGAGGGTTTTGCGATTGTGATGATTGTGGAAAAAATCCTCAAACATGAGGGCCGCTCTGGAAATATTCTGTAAACCGACAGTAGCGGCTGAACCCTTTAGAGTATGAGCTGCCCTGTAAAGTTCGTGGATATTTTCATGGGAATAATCCTGCTGGATGAGCTTGAGGATGTTTTGAAGATGTTCCCTGGCTTCGTCAGCAAATACTTCAAGCAGGGCAGCAAGAGTCTCTTCGTCGTAATAACTGGCATGTTCATTGTTGTTGGTAGTTTCCTGTTCTGCACTCGGTTTTTGATTGAAAATTGAAGGAAGTTTCTGATTTGCCCAGTTTTGTGATTTTTTAAGGACAAATTGAAAGGAATTGGAGTTCAGAAGCGATTCCCGAGAATTGAAAAGATTTAATTCTTCACTTTTACTCGATAAATTCAACAATTGTAATACTTTGGACAGGGTGAGGC
>JAQICJ010000113.1 GCA_027858615.1 Deltaproteobacteria bacterium | reverse complement strand
GGTATAATTGAGGTCGTCTTTGTAATTTTTTTTGCTGGGTTGCTGGTGGTCAATCTGCTCTTGTTTGTCAAAATAGAAGTTGTTATCATAGTTGTCGTCTTCAACTTGATAATCATAATTAGCATCGGGATAGAGTTTCTTTTTGGTGGCATCAGTTGTGGCTTGATATTCAAGTACTTTTCCGCATACATCTTCAGTGTCAATCCATTTTGCCATTGAGGAATCGGCAATTTCTGCCGGAGTAGTTTCCTGCATGCACAGAACGTTGAAATACTTAATTCCTTCTTCATCTGCATCGTCGTTGTTCCAGGAGACTGTTACAGCGTTTTCCCCGCTGGTGGCACTTATTTCTGTGCGGGTAGCAGGGCCTCTGGTGTCATATGAAATGGTCTCACTCCAGAGTGTGTCTCTGCTTTCCAAAGAGGAAAATATATAAAAAGTGGCTGAACCTGAATTTTTTTCGGAACAGGTGCCGGACTCAGGATCTACCAGAAAATTAACAGGTATGGGAATATATTTGGTTTCATTGTTGAAAGTGTTGATATTAAGACTTGCCAGTTCGGCACACTGGTTCAGGGCTACCGAAGTATTGGAACAATCACTGCCGAGATAGAAAAAAACATCGGAGCCATCGTCAGGGCCCGGATAATTGAAGGCGAAATAATAAGAATAAAATTCATCTTCAGTATTATCTTCATCACAAAGGCAACGAGCCATATTGGTGTGTTTGCTGTATTTTATTTCATCCATGGCTGAGCCGCCGGTGCTCGGAAGTCCGTCATATCGGCCGTAAAGGGTAAATTGAGCCTGGGCATCGGGCATAAACTCAGGAAACACAAAAGTTGCCAAGGCAGAGAATATAATAATAAAAGTTTTCATAATTTATCACTTTCATTTTCATTGTCGGTTTGAGCATTTAGAAAGTAAAGATGCGCAACAGGGCAATTAAAAGAATTAATGAGCCAATGAACTAATAATGTATAGTTTTCAACACTATATTTTTGCAGATTATTCCAAAAAATCAAAAAAATCAGTAAAATTCAGGAGGAAAAAGACTTTCTCGGAAGTCCAATCCAAAAGCCCTCGGGGTCATTACCGGGACAGGAGGAGCCTGAACTCTTTTAAAATAACTGTTACTGACAGCTTTTACAAGATCCTTGGCATATTTATAGAATTCATCAGTTGTAAATTTGTCATAAACCAATAGATGGTTTTTATCCGGCAGCCATAAAGCTGGATCCAAGCTTCTTTCCCGGAAGAGCTTTTTCAATTGCAAGGGGGATTTTTTATTTTCGATAATTTCAGTTCCCAATGGAGATTCAATATAATAATCGAAGGGATCTCCCAGGTTTTTTTCAATATTTTGAGCAGCCGACAATTCGGCTGAAGGTTTGAGTTCCAGAACTTGAGCCGGAATAAATTCATTTTTCGGATCTATATATTTTGCCAGTTGGAAGATATCAAGTTTGGAAACATCGCCAAGGGGCATGATTGCGCCAAGAATATCACCATATAAAGTTGCATACCCCCTTTGCATTTCTGTTTTGTTTCCATTGCCGATGACCATTAATCCCCGTTCTTGACTGTATTGCATCAGGATGTTGCCCCGCTCCCGAGCTTGCATGTTTTCGAGAGTAAGTTGCATTGGCTCATGTCCAAGACCGGCTTTGAGATCAATGATTTTCTTGTTAAAAACTTCTTCAATGGGGTGGATGATGTATTCACACCGGAGTTTTTCGGCTATTTCCCCGGCTATAGATCTAGTAACCTTGGAGTTGAAACGAGAAGGAAGGTTCAGACAGAGTAGATTTTCGGCTCCAATAGCCTCAACCAGAAGGAGGGCATCAAGGGCCGAATCTATTCCTCCACTCAATCCGAGAACAGCCCCTTTGAAAAAAGGATTTCTTTCCAGGAAAGACTTCAGAGTATAAACGAGAGCATCTTTGAGAATAGGTATCCTCGGCGGGTTTGTGTCTAGTTGGGGAACATTGGTTATTTTGTGGTTTGGAGAAAAATCAACTGGCAGTAATTCATCTTTGAAAAAATTGCCGGTTTCAAGTTTGGTATTGTAGGTTATGGCAAAATTGCCGCCATCAAAAACAACGATATTTTTGCCTATATCCTGAATGCCTGATGAATTTGCATAAAAAAGAGGCAGTCCTGTTTCTTTGACTCGTAGTCTGGCAGTTTCCACTCTCATCTTGAATTTGGGGGTGTGGAAGGGGGAAGAGTTTAAAACCAGAAGAGCTTGTGCTCCTTGAGCGGCAAGAATTTTGGCAGGATGATGGGGTGAATGATCATCCCACATTTCCTGACAGATCATAACCCCCATGCTTATTTTGCCCTTTTTGCCGAAATCAAAAGAGATGGGACTGATTTCATCTTTGTTTCCGGGCAGGAAGTAACGGCTATCCTCAAGAACTCCTTCGTTGATCAGAAGAGTTTTTTTGCCTGTCCTGATTATTTTGCCGTTGGAGATGGCTGCATAACCGTTATAGCGGGCAGGTTCTCCATTGTGCATGCAATTATTGTTATCCAAAAGGGCAAGACCGAGCACCAGATTAATATTGTTGGTGGCTGGCAGAATAATTTGCTGAAGTAGTTCCCATTGTTTTTTGATAAATTTACTGTTTGTATGAAGGTCTCCCAAGCAGTAGCCGGAAAGAGCCATCTCAGGGAAAATGAGCAATTCAAAATTATTATTTATGGCGTCCAGGATGATTGTTCTGATTTTTTTGGCATTACAGAGCAATTTTCCTGGAGCAGGATTGAATGATGAGATTCCGACCTTGATTTTCATTATTGTTGTCCCGAGCTAAAAGCTGGTGTTCAGAAACTGAAGGCTCTGTTAATGGAAAAGCATAACAGTTCGCTGACAATTGAGAGCTTTTGGCATTTTGGTAATTTTGAAAGATCAATTGAGTAAATTATCAAAAAGTTCAGTGATTGAGAGCTTTAAAACCGGATGAACTAATTGCGGATTCAACTCGACCATAGGTTCTAACACAAAAAGGCGATTCTGTAAAAGAGGATGGGGGATAATCAGATTATCTTCTTTAAGAATCAAATTGTTCCAAAACAGAATATCAAGATCTATAGTGCGATCTCCCCATTTTACGGTGCGAATTCTTCCTAATTGGTTTTCAATTTCCTGGGTTTTATCAAGGAAATCATGGGGAGAAACTTTTGCTGCAACCATGAGTTCAACCACCTGATTGAGATAATTTTGGGTACCAGGAC
>JAQICJ010000104.1 GCA_027858615.1 Deltaproteobacteria bacterium | reverse complement strand
CTTTTGGATTTTATCGATTTTATAGAAGGTGAACTTCTGCTGGAAAATATTGATATTATTTTGGAACCGGAAGAAGATTTGTCTGATGTCATGCTTGACCCAAAGCTTTTTCGGCATGTGATGATAAACCTTGTAAAAAACAGCCGGGAGGCAATGGAAAAGGGTGGAACAATTGAAATCATTACAAAAACTTTAGCCGAAGACTCTATTGGATTAAGAGTCAGGGACAATGGCAGAGGAATCAAAAAAGAAGATCAAAGCGATATCTTTAATGCTTTCTATACTGATAAAGAACATGGAACAGGGTTGGGGCTTTCTTTTTCCAGGCAAATTACTGAAGGGCATAACGGTCGGATAAAAGTTGAAAGTGAACCGGGTAAAGGAGCTGCTTTCATAATTATTCTTCCCGCTATCAAAGGGAAGGAAAATCAGAAGGATGATCAAATCAGAGGGAAAAATGGGTAAAATTGCAGTATTTTGTGATGAATATCTCCCTGGAGAACTGGAATATCTACACGATGATCTGAGGCGACTGGAAGAATTCAAGCTTGATATCTACACAAGAAAGTTCAACAGTGCTTTTAAATTCTACAGACCCGGAATTAATATATATGAAAATCAGCATTATGGGGCGGTGCTCTCCTCTCAACTGCAAACAGCTACGGGATTTGCTCTGGAGAGATTTTTGGAAATCAATAGCAGGGAAAAATATGATTTCATTTTAGCTTTATCAGGAATGTCAGGCGTGTTTGCATCTTCAATATCTTCTGAGATTCAAGCCAGGCTTGTTGTATTTTTTCATGAAGATGATGTTGCATCTTTTTTTGTATCTCCAAGAAACTACAGTCCTTTGTGGGAAGACTATCGTCTTAGTCGATTTGAATTATTCAACGAAACCGATCTGGCTCTGGTTCAAAATGAAGAATTGGCGCAATTATTACAAGAAGCAGGTTTAAACGAAAAAAAGATAAAAATTTATCACAGTGGAATAGATACTGAATTTTTCGATATTGAAAAAAGCAAATTTCAGGGTTTTTCAGGAGAAAACAATGCTCCCATGGTTGCAATGCAGGGAAATACCAAACCAAAATATGGCCTTTATTACGGAATAAAGGCCTTCATGAAGATGAAGGAGGAAGTTGATTCTGTAAAATTGCTTATTATCAGTTCCGAGAAAAATACTTCCCGATTGAAATCAATGGTTAATAAAGCCGGGTTGAAAGAAGACTATATAATAAGTCGTGCTGAAAATAATCAAGAAGTTATAGATCTTCTTGCTGGTTCTACCATAGCTGTTGTGCCAGGGGTCATTTCCATTCATTTTCAACGCAATGTTGCCACAAGATTTGCTATGGCGGCGGCAGCGCTTGGTTTGCCTCTGGTGGGGACTTATCATGGTGGTATTCCATCCATTATAGAGGACGGAGTAAATGGTTATCTGGTACCAGAGAGAAATACTGCACTTTTAGCCGATCGAATGGCGGCTCTTTTGAAAAACAAAGATAATATCTACGTTATGGGAAAAAACTCCAGAGCTAAAATGGAATTTGAATTTGGGATAGAAAGGTCAACCAGGCTGCTGATTCATTATTTCAATTTATTTCTGTCTCCACAGTAATTGACTCCAGCGATTCTTTACCGATATTTTTGTTTTCAAAAAAAAAACTGTCGAATTTAAGTATTGATCTCGGGAATTTTGCTTGTTCAATTCGATAAATTTCTGCTGGTTCCTTGCCAGAATCGGAAATCATAATTAAAGATCAAAGGGAAATGGGAACTAACTATACAACTCCTCGGGTTATCTGCAGATTTTTCAATTATACCTTCTGCAAACCCCATCAAAACAAATTGGAGGAATTTGATGAAAACAATTTCAACAACTATTATTGCGGTAAAAAAAGGAAATAAAGTCACTATGGCAGGTGATGGGCAGGTTACCCTGGGAAATCAGATAATGAAAGCTTCTGCAAAAAAGGTAAGGACTCTGGCTAATGGAAAGATAGTTGCCGGGTTTGCAGGTTCTGCAGCTGATGGAATAGCACTGCTGGAACGTCTCGAGGGAAAACTCGAAAAATACGGAGGCAATTTAACCAGGGCAGCAGTTGAACTGGCCAAAGACTGGCGGATGGATAAGTATTTGCGCAGATTGGAAGCCGTTCTGCTGGTTTCAGACGGAATCAACATCTATTTGATTTCCGGAAATGGAGATATAATAGAACCGGATTTAAATGTAATAACTATAGGATCCGGTGGTGGTTTTGCACTGGCTGCAGCTAAAATGCTTCTCAAGCATACAGACAAAAATGGCAGAGAAATTTGTGAAGAAGCTCTGATAACTGCTTCAGAAATTGGAATTTATACAAATAACAATATAACCATATTTGAAGTTGAAGGTGAAAGATAACCGGCTTCAGGGGTTCTGGAAGTATCTTCGGTTGGAACGGTTTCCCAGCCACAATTTAGGAGAAACAACAATATGAAATTATTAAAT
>JAQICJ010000103.1 GCA_027858615.1 Deltaproteobacteria bacterium | reverse complement strand
TTCCGGCTCAGACCATCAGTTGGAGTACTGAAAGCAATACCTGCTCCTTTACCCCGACAATTGGCAGTTCCACGGGCGAGGTCAGTTATACCTGCACTCAGGTTGAAGATTGCACCATCGATGTTGTTGCTACCGATGACGGTTCGCCAACTCTGTCCGATACCGCAACCCTCAACATAAGTTGCACCAATAGTGCTCCTGTAATCGGAACCACAGCTCTGATTTCCATCAACGAGGGTGATACTTACACCTACAATGTCATTTGTACCGATGCGGATACTGATGCTCTTACTCTCTCTCTTGGTGCTTCCGATACCTGCGGTGGAATCCTCAATGAAAGCGGCAACGGCACCGTGAGCGGAACTTATTCCTTCACCACCGACGAGAGTTCCGGCGACACCTCTTGTGTAGTTGATATCCAATGTAGTGACACCCAGGATACAGACGAACAGAATGTAACTGTTCAAATCTACGAGGTTAACCATGCTCCGGTTATCGACAATCTGTCGGCAACTGAGACCCTCCATTGGAATGAAAGTGGCAGTTACGCCGTCACCGCCAGCGATTCCGACGATCCGGCTGATACACTGAGCTGGAGTATTGAAGCAACTACCTGTTCCTTTGTTCCCTCTGTCAATTCTTCCACCGGTCTGGTTTCCTGGACCTGTACTCAGGCTGAATCCTGTTCAGTTGATATTCTGGTCACCGATGACGGCTCTCCGACTCTTACCGACAGCGGAACCCTCAATATCGAATGCACCAATACCAATACTCCGGCAATTACTTCTGTTCCGGCTTCTACCGAAGCATATGAAGAAGTTCTTTATGTCTACGATGTAATTTGCAACGATGGTGACGGAGATGCACTCGCTCTCACCGTTGGAGGTTCCGATACCTGCGGTGGTACTGCCATCGACAATCTTGACGGAACCGGCAGTTATGAGTATATCCCTGCCGATGGAACCGGCGATGCAACCTGTGTTATGGATATTGCCTGTTCTGACGGCGATGCCCAAAGCACCCAGAGTACAGATATCTTTGTCAATATTACTGATGCTCCGGCAGTTGATGATTTGGCTGTTACCGAAATCATGATCTCTTCTGATGATGCTACTTCGGTTGGAGATGGACAGTGGTTCGAAATCTACAACACCACTTCAATCCATATCAAAATCTCCGGAGTCGGATTCCTCATCGACAACGGCACCGAGGTTGATGTACATGAAGTAGACGAAAGTGAATCGGCTGTAGTCGGTCCTGGTGAATATCTGGTAATTGGAGCCAATAACAATCCTCTCCTTAACGGAGGAGTCGTGATGGAACATGTCTTCGATACCTGGCCGGTACTCACAGATGCCACTGGTTATATCGAGATCTATCGCACTGCAGACAGCACTGTTATTGATGCTGTTGAATGGGATGATACTTGGAACCATGCCTACGGTGCCTCCCTCAACCTCTCACCAGGAGCTCTGGATACAGTTCCGGCTGTGGTCAATAATTCTGGCACTTCCTGGTGCCATTCTCGTTTCACCAACATTGATGGAAGCGGTGTTGATCTGGGAACCCCGGGAACCGCCAACGACGATTGTCTCGTTACCTGGTGTAATCTGCAGAGCCCTGCTACAACTACAACCACAGATGGTTCGGCTACAGAAACCATTTATGGTCGAGTTTATGAAGAAGGTATTACCAACCCGGCTGACCAGGGACCCTTCATCTCTTCTCGTCTTGGTTACGGAGCCGATGCCAGTTATCCCGACGAAGTTTCCTGGACCTGGTTCCCGGCAACTTACAATACGGATTATGGTAATGACGATGAGTACATGAGCACAATTGTTCCCGATGCTACCGGTATCTACGATTACGCTTACTCTTTCTCCATGGACGGCGGACTTAGTTGGCTCTATTGTGATTTTGAACCAGAAGGCACTTCCGACGGTTATGATCCGGCTGATGCAGGTGAGCTTACAGTTAATCCTTGATCCACCCCGCCGGCATTTAACTCTCCCGGGCGACCAGTTATTTTTCTTTCCTTTTCCTACCCGGGAGTCAATTTAGTTACCGGGTATTTCGACTCCCCCTGATTACCAAATGGAAAATCACCAAAATTCCCGCCTTAAAAAATGGAAAAACAATCTTCTGGATCTTAGTTTCAGAAACAATCTGCTTAATTTCAGGGAAACCCAAAAAACTGTTCCTTTGAAACCACTTAATCTGGCTGTTTTAGAGGACAGTCTGGCTGAAGGAAAGAGCTTCACTCTTTATTCCAAAAAGAAGTTTGAGGATGGTTTTCAGAATTTTCTTTCAAAACAAACTAAAAACCAAAATTCTGAGGAAACTGAAACGGAAGATGAAACCCAAACTGTTGTCAACGAGAATGAAAAAGAGGAAGAATTTTTGAACAGGGAGTTGGTTCGACAGCGTATTTACCTAGAATTATCCAGAGGTGAATATGACAAGAGGATGAAAAAGATTCTCCATCTCTATCGTTCGGGGATGGAAGAAAATGGCTCCAATACCATTTATCTGACCTTGGGATACCTGCACTGGTTTGAATCACCCTCTTCGGACAGAGTACGCAAAGCCCCTCTGATTTTGCTTCCTGTCCGCATAAAAAGGGGAACACTCAGTAACCCGTATCAGATAGAACTTGAAGATGAAGAACCCTTGATCAACATAACTTTGCTCAAAAAATTGCAGGTCGACTTCGGGATCAATACCGATAAATATGAACAATTGCCGGAAGACGATTCCGGGATCGATGTGAGTGAAATTCTGCAAAGGTTTGAATTGCTCCTGAGCGAGATGGGCAAAGAGCGCTGGAAGATCACTTCTGAAAGCTGGATCGGCTATTTTTCCTTTACCAAGTTCTTGATGTGGAGGGACCTCGAAGCCCATCGGGAATCTTTGTTTGCAAGTGGCATCGTCAACCACCTTTTTGAAGGGAACGGCAATCCTTATCCTTTGGCAGCTTCCTTTGAAACTCAGGAAACCATAGATGAAAATCATCAGGTCAGCGAAGATCTTTCAGTAGTTGATGCTGATTCCAGCCAACTGGCAGCGATTTATGGAGTTTTGGCCGGAAACAGTTTTGTGCTGCAAGGTCCTCCGGGTACGGGGAAATCCCAGACTATTACCAATATGATCGCTCAGTTAATGGCTCAGGGAAAGACGGTTCTTTTTGTTTCCGAAAAGATGGCGGCTCTCAAAGTTGTATACAAACGCCTCAAACAGGTTGGTCTGGGACCTTTCTGTCTTGAATTGCACTCAGATAAATCCAATAAAAAGCGTATAATCTCAGGGCTGAAGGAAGTTTTGGAACTCAGTGGAGAATATTCTCAGACCAGTTGGCTTCAACTGACTGAAAAACTGCAAAAAAAGCGGTCCAGGCTTGATTCCTATGTTGAACTCCTCGATTCCGACACTCCCCTGGGCAAAAGTGTCTATCATCTGCTTTCCGGAATTATCGGACTTCAGAAGCAAACCCAAATAAATATCGATTTTGCCAGTCTGGAGCAGAACCAATCAGAAGAATTTTATCTCGAAAAGATCGAAAAGCTTTTTCTTTCCTCTAGCGGCCTTGGGATTCCCATTGAACATCCTTTCTTTGGTTGTGACTTGTTGGAATGGAGTCCGGCAAGGGCTCGCAAGATTTCTGATTTAAACGAAAAACTCCTCTTTGAAACCCGAAAACTCAGGGAACTTTTCCCTGAAATTATGCAGTGGCTGCAATTTAATGAATCATCGCCGGAAAATATTAATTTATCTGATTTGGAGAACGTGGAAAAGTTGGCCGGTTTGTTGGTCGAATCTCCCAATCCCCCTGCCATTGTTTTCAACAAAGATGAGTGGCAATTTATTAAACCCCAATTGTTGAATCTGGTTGCTATGGCTAGATGCAGTCAGAAAAAACAACAACAGCTCGCTGCTGTTTTTACTTCTCAATTGTTTGAACTTGATCTGGAAAACTTGCTCCATAAGTTTCAAAAATGGAAAGACAGTTTCTTTATCTTGGCCTTTATCTTTCTATTTTTTGCCAGGAGGAAACTTAAGAAGACGGTAAAACCCGATGAAATGCCAGATAACGAAGAAATTGCAAGTGAGCTAGAATCAGCCGTTGAGATAAACCAAAATCAACTGAAAATTGAACAAGCTGGTGATCAGGCAGCCGCAATCCGTGATTTATATACTGATGATGAAGGACTTGATTTCAATTCTCTGGAGAAACTTGTCAATTGGGTAGATTCCTTTAAACAAATTGAAGTTTATTTTTACGGACGAAACCTGAATGATGCAAATACCAGCAGTCACTGGCAAAACCTTGCTTCTACCCATCAAGATTTGTTGAAGCCTGAAACAGAAAAAGGCAGGGTTCTTCGGGAATTCCTTTCCACCTGCCAAATTTTCCACAAAATCAGGAAAGAATTATTTTCTCAATTAAACTACTCTACCGATTCAAGGGGATTATCCCTGATTGATTTTCTTGCCGAATTGCTAAACTGGAAGGAAAACAGTTCTGATTTGCGGGAATGGTGTGATTACCAATCCCAAGCTTTGACCTGCAGAAAACAGGGATTGGCGCCTTTGGTAGAAGTATTTGAAAAGGGAAGTATTTCCCGTGACCAGTTATCCTCGGTTTTCAAGTTCTCTTTTTATAGTTGGTGGTGGGCAAAAATCATGCAGGATGAGCCTCTCCTCAAGCAATTCCGGGGGCGGAAACATGAAGAAATTATTAAACAATATCAACAATTGGATGTTCAGGCACGCCAGCTTGCTCGTCTAGAGATAATTTCACGTCTTGCCAGAAAGATTCCAGATAAGAATGTTCCCGGTGAGATGGCCATTATTCGCAGACAAATAGAGCTCAAACGCAGGCATATGCCCCTGAGAAAACTTTTTTGCAATATAAGGACAATTTTGCCCTTGCTGAAACCATGTTTTCTGATGAGTCCTCTTTCGGTTGCTCGTTATCTCGAACCGGAAATGGAAAATTTTGATGTGGTAATTTTTGATGAGGCTTCCCAGATTCCTCCCTGGGATGCAGTAGGAGCTTTGGCCCGTGGAAATCAGGCCGTTATCACCGGGGATTCGCGACAATTGCCTCCCACCAGTTTTTTTTCAGTGGATACCAGCAGTGATGACTATCCCCTGGAAGAAGAAATAGAGGATCTGGAATCGATTCTGGAAGAGGCAGTGGCTTCGGGAGTGAGAGAACATCGATTGCGCTGGCATTATCGTTCCCGTCACGAAGCTCTGATTTCTTTCAGCAACTACCGATATTATGAAAATCGCCTCCATACCTTTCCTGCCGCTGATAATCAGGTGCCTGGTCTGGGCTTGTTTTTTCGCCACATCAAATCAGGTTATTATGATCGGGGAAAATCAAGAACAAATCGAGGAGAAGCTGAAGCTCTGGTTGCAGAAATTGAAAAACGTCTATTGGCTGATGAATCTCAGCGATCCATCGGAGTGGTAACTTTCAGCATGGCTCAACGTCAATTGATTGAAGATCTTCTCGAAGAATCCAGATTGAATAATCCCCAGATCGAAAAATATTTTTCAGATGCAGTGGAGGAACCTGTATTTGTTAAAAACCTGGAAAATGTTCAGGGTGATGAAAGAGCTGTTATGTTTTTCAGTGTAGGATACGGTCCTGATAAAAACGGTCAGGTATCAATGAATTTTGGGCCCTTGAATCGCCAGGGCGGTGAACGCAGGTTAAATGTGGCCATTACCAGAGCGCGAGAAGAACTCGTAGTTTTTTCTTCTCTGCTTCCAGAACAAATAGATTTATCTCGAACCAAATCAAAAGGAGTGCAGGATTTCAGAATTTTCCTCGATTATGCCCGACGTGGAATGGAGGCTTTGGAGCAGGGGGTTACCAATCAGAGCCGAGTTGATTTTGATTCTCCCTTTGAAAAAGAAGTTTTTCAAGCACTCGAAAGTGCCGGATTAAAGCTTGATAATCAGGTGGGTTGCTCTGGATATCGTATTGATTTGGCTGTTGTTGATCCCGAAAAACCGGGTAGATATATTTTGGGGATTGAGTGTGACGGAGCCACTTATCACTCTAGCAAATGTGCTAGGGATCGAGACAGGATTCGACAGTCGGTACTGGAATCTTTAGGTTGGAATATGTATAGAATCTGGTCCACTGACTGGTGGTACAACCGCGAAAAAGAGGTGGAAAAGGTTGTCCAAAAATATAAAAATTTGCAAAGTAAAAATTCTGGGATTACGGTTCATCGTAAAAAATCAACTAAAGTCGATAATTTGTACAGAAAATTGGACAAATTGAAAAATGGTATCAAACCTCAATATCCTGCCGGGATAAAATATTTTGAACTGGTATCCCTGGAACCTGAGGAAGTCAGTAAATTCAATTTCAAAGTCGACTTTTATTCTTCTTCTCAGATTCCGGAGCTGGCTCGTCTGTTGATCCAAAAAAATTCTCCCATCCATGCAGAAACGCTTTCTCGTCAAATAATTTCATTCTGGGATTACAAGCAACTTTCTCAGAAAATGGAAAATTATATTTCAGAGTCTCGGATAAATTCTTCTGTTTTCAATGAAAATATACACAAGCAGGGTGAATTTTATTGGCAATATCTGACCCAATTTGCTTCCTGGGAGAGTTTCCGGCCTCATCATCCCCAAAAATCAGGTGATCGGCGAGAACTTGATCGGATTTGTCTTGGAGAATTGTTCAATTGTGCCAATTGGATTCTGGAAAAAAGTCATGGGATTAAGCAAGAAGATCTTTTCAAGGAAGTAGTTGCTGTATTTGGTTTTTCACGTTTGTCGGAAAATATGCTGGAAAGGCTGGATGAGGTGTTGGCACAACTTCTGACTAAAAATCAGATTCAATTTCAGGAATCCTGGCTTAGAAAAATTTGAAATCAGGAAAATATTTGGAAAGAAAGAGAAGTTTAGAGGGAATTATTATTTTGCTGGATTTGAAGAGCCATTTGATTGATAAATTGTTTGAGCAATTGATCATCGTTGTTTTTTAGAATCATGGCGAAATTCTCGGTACGGGTTTCCAGAGTAACCAGATTAGAATGGAAACAGCAAACTTGGGTATCTTTAGCGGCTCCGGCTTCGACTAGAGCTTTGAGTGCCACCAGCCGGATATTTTTGCTGGCTGTGCATCCACACCAGGCTTGTGATTTTTGAACGATGAAAATTCGCTTGTTGGTGAGTACCAGCATTATTCTGATATGTCCACCGGTCAGGGTAACCATAAAGCTAGTAAATTTTGCGAAAAGCTTGAGCAGGGGATTGGTTCCCAGGAAGAATCCGTCTCCTTCCAGAGAGGCTATGATGTTTTCACCTTGAAGGAGTTCAATGGAATCAAGGTAAAATTGCAGATTACCTGAAACAGGCGGTTCTTGTGTACCAATAGGCGGTCCCGGTTGTTGGGGAGCCGGTGGTTGTTGGGCCTGAGCTTGTTGTTGCTGTTGACCTGGAGCCGGTGGCTGTTGGGCCTGAGCTTGTTGTTGCTGTTGACCTGGAGCCGGTGGTTGTTGGGCTTGAGCTTGTTGTTGCTGTTGACCTGGAGCCGGTGGCTGTTGGGC